>WQZE01000134.1 GCA_009780875.1 Bacillota bacterium
AATCAAGTAATCAAGTAATCAAGTAATCAAGTAATCAAGTAATCAAGTAATCAAGTAATCAAGTAACTTGTTTTCTATATTTCAATTATACTCCTTTTGTATATGATTGTCAAGTGTTTTTTGTTATGTTTTACTTATTTAAAATATTTATTTTGCTCTTGCCGCCCCCAATATACATACGCCCACAAGCAAGTATTTGGATGGGCACTATGTATTGCCTTGCGGTATGGCACACAGAGATGGGACAATTTCAAAAACTGTTGCCCACATTTTGCATTTGGTGGGCTGCCACTACGATAGCAAGGCGGACAAAGCCGTCTTGGGTGTCAATGTCAATTTCTATCTCTCCAATGTCAAAAAGATAGGATTGCAACAGTCCATACAAATCGCTTTTGAGTGCATTTTGATAGGCTCTGAGGCTTGCCATACGGTCATCTAGGATGATTTGTTTGATTTTGTTTGCTAGTTCTTTTTTTATCACAAATCTTATACCTTACTTTTTAGTTTTCTGCGGATTGCACCCAGCACGCCGCTATATTTTTTGGTGACATCAAAAATTTGATTGTCTCCTGTCGCAATGTTTTTTGCCAGCATATCTAGTGCTTGCAGTCCATCTTGGTTTCGCTTTTGTGAGTGACCCAAACTGCTCAAAATATTGATGGTATCATCATCGGGTATGACCCCCACTATCTCCGTCTCCAGCAGCGTCTTGATATCGGCAATCTCCACCATCTCCCCTGTGGCTATCAAGTCCCCACGGGCTCTGTTGACGATGATTTGTGTTTTGTCAAGTTTGTAACTTTTGAGAAGTCCCAACACCTTGTCCGCATCTCGTATGCTACTGATATGAGGTGTGACCACCACCAATGCCTCACTAGCGGCAGCGACCGCTCTATGAAAACCAAGTTCAATCCCCGCAGGACAATCCAGCAAGCAATACTCAAACTGCATTGCAAGACTTGCCAGAATCGCTCTAATATTTTGCCCACTGCACTTGGACTTGTCATAACTGTGACAAGAAGGCAGTATGTACAAACCACTTTGAACGGTGTCTTGTACAAGCGCTTGTCGCACCCTGCAACGGTTTTCTATGCAGTCCACAATATCGTAGACTATTTTGTGTTCAATACCTGTCAATACATCCAAATTGTTGAGCCCCAAGTCTACATCCAAAAGCACGACACTGTGCCCTCGTGCCGCCAAATGTCTGCCCAGATTGGCGGTGATGGTTGTTTTTCCAACTCCGCCCTTCCCACTTGTAATCACCATTGTTTTTGACATACCAAAACCACTTTTGCAAAGCCCTTTTGCAATATTATACCATACACACATCCACCAAAAATCAATTTTCTTGTCGCATTCACGCTTTTTTTGTAGGTTTGCTCTCTGCATCAAACCATCCATAAAAAAGTATGCTCATCCAAAACAAATAGAATGGTAGGTGTGATGGGCCAGTTTATCAATCCAACCGACTTGTTGCAAAAATTTTGCAAGGTTGCACTTTTTTATACAAAAAAACCACCTTGCATTGCGGTCACAATACAAAGCAGTTTTTGCAATATGCTTGCTTATTTTATATTTGCTTATTTATTGTCTAGACAAGCGATTCCTGGTAGTTCTATGCCTTCCAAAAATTCAAGAGATGCACCGCCACCCGTGGACATATGACTCATCTTGTCGGCATAACCCAATTTTTCAACGGCCGCCGCACTATCTCCGCCACCAATAATACTGGTGCACGCACGGTTGTCTGCAAGCGATTTTGCAATCGCCTCCGTACCTTTGGCAAAGTTGGAGAACTCACAAACGCCCATAGGTCCGTTCCAGATGACCGTTTTTGCTTTGGCTATCTCTGCGGCATAGTCAATACGGGTTTGAAGCCCAATATCCATCCCATCCAAAACAGTGCCCGCTTTGATACCACTGTTGGTCTCAATGATTGCATCCGCAGTTTTGGATGCATTGTCATCAATGTTGTAAAACTTGGCATCATTGGAGAACCCATCCGCATAGATATTGTCAATCGGCAACATAAACTTGACACCTTTTGCCTTTGCGTCTTCTAGGAGTTGCTTTGCCAAGTCAAGTTTGTCTTTTTCTACACGAGAGGAGCCTACATCATACCCTTGCACGCTCAAAAAGGTGTACGCCATTGCACCACCGATGACCAAGGTGTCTACTTTGGGCAAAAGATTTTTGATGACACCAATCTTGTCTGAGACTTTGGCACCTCCCATAATCGCCACAAAAGGTTTCTCAGGGTTGGACAACGCCTTGCCCATAATCTCAATTTCTTTTTGAATCAAGAAACCGCATACATTGACTTTGACAAACTCAGCAACGCCCGCAGTAGAAGAATGTGCCCTATGTGCTGTGCCAAAAGCATCATTGACATAGATATCGGCAAACTTGGCAAGAGATTTTGAAAATGCTTTGTCGTTTTTTTCTTCCTCAGCGTGAAAACGAACATTTTCCAAAAGCATAATGTCGCCATTTTTTTGTGCCTTGGCAAGTTTTTTTGCATCGGGTCCCACAACATCTTTTGCAAGCAAAACGGTCTTGCCCAAATGCTCACCAAGTCTTTTTGCAATGGGAGCAAGACTATACTTGCTATCCACGCCCTTGGGTCTACCCAAGTGGCTGCATAAAATGACCTTTGCACCATTGTCTGCAAGATACTTGATGGTGGGCAAGGCACCCACAATGCGTGCATCATTGGTGATGCTCCCATCTGGGTTTTGGGGCACATTGAAATCACATCTAACCAAGACGCTTTTGCCTTTGACTTCTATGTCTTTGATGGTTTTCTTATTCATTTTTTTCTCCTCTCGGTGTCTTGTAAAAGACAGTGGGTTATACTACTATATTTATTTTGCAATTTTCAAAAATACGCCTACTTTGCACAAGTCTTGTACAAAAAAGATTATTTTTTCATTGCCTTGTCAACTTTTTCAAGCACCTTTTGTTGCTCCCCTTGCCCAACAAGGGTGATATATGCCTTGATTTGCGGCTCAGTCCCTGAGGGTCTCACAATGACTTTGTTGCCGTTTGCCAGGTCGTACTCTATCATATTGAGACTGGGCGTGCTCTGCAAATAATCCTTGCAACGCACCACAGCATCCCCAAAATCAGGCGTCTCCGATCGCAAAGACGCAAGCAAATTTTGCATTGTATCCCTACCCTTGCTCCCTGCAAACTCATAACTCTTGGTGATATGAACAAATCGCCCATACTCTTGGTACAAACCGTCAAGCACATCCAAAAGCGTCTGTCCTTGTTGTTTGTAGTGCTCCACCATCAACACCGCAAGCATACTTGCCTCCACTGCATCCTTGTCTCGCACCGAGAGCCCTGCCAAATAACCACAACTCTCCTCAAACCCCAACACAAACCTAGCCTTGTCGGCATCACTCATTTTTTGCACCAAATCGCCAATATAACGAAACCCGGTAGGTACACAAATCACCGTACCACCCACCTTGCGAATCATCTCGTCCACAAGACTCGTAGACACAATGGACCTGACCACAATCGGATTTTTGATACTCTTGATGGAGAGCAAATAATCAACCAACAACACTCCAAATTCGTTGCCCGTGATTTGTGTGTAGGAACCCTTGTGAAGCACTGCAACGCCCACACGGTCGCAATCCGGGTCGGTCGCCACCAAGATATCGGCACCGTGTTTTTTGGCGTACTCCATCCCCAAAACAAGCGCCTCTTTTTTTTCTGGGTTTGGATAAGGACAAGTTGCAAAATTCCCATCCGGATACCCTTGCTCTTTGACCACCACAAAATCGGCACCAAGGGTCTCCAATACTTTGGGCACCATCTGATACCCCGCCCCATTGAGCGGAGTGTACACCACTTTGGTGTGCTTTGCTTTGCTATCTTTTGCCAAGGCAAGCACGGCCTGCAAATATCTATCGGTCACAGGTGCTGGGATGGGCTCAATGCCTTTGCCGACAAGATTTTCAAAAGCCTCGTTCTTTGCAAACAACGGAGTCTTTTTGCAAAGGTCCAAAATGTGCTCACACGCCACAGCATCCAACTGCACGC
>WQZE01000135.1 GCA_009780875.1 Bacillota bacterium
AGAGAACAAAACAAGAGAGATGGTGGCTGTATTGAAAGCCTTGAAAGTGGAGAAGTCTGCCATCATCTTGCTCAATGAGAATCAAGCGTTGGTGTCTCGTGCGGTGGGCAATATTCAAAAAGTGGAGACACTTCCGGTCAATCAAGTCAATGTGTACGATTTGCTAGCACATGACAAATGCATTTTGACCGTAGAGGGTGTCAAGTTTTTGGAAATGGCATACAAGACAGTGGAGACCAAACCGGTCAAAGCAGAGAGCAAAGCATAAGGTTGACCAAGAGCGTCTTTGTAAGGCGAGTGGGTTCAAACTGATAAACGGAGTGTATTATGACAGCAACCGATATAATTATTAAACCACTCTTGGCAGAGAAGCCAATGATGATGGTTGAGAACAAAAAATATGCTTTTGTTGTAAACAAAAATGCGACAAAATTGCAAATAGCGGCGGCCGTAGAAGAGTTGTTTGACGGGGCGAAGGTTGAGTATGTTCATACAATGAACTGCATTGGGAAGTACAAACGCCAAGGCAAGTATGATGGGTATACCTCAGAGTTCAAAAAAGCGTATGTGCAACTTACCAAGGCGAGCAAGACCATCAGTTTCTTTGACTCTCTCAACTAGTGAGTCAAAGTGCCAAGTGTTTGGCGAATTTCCAAAACAGTAAAAGAATGTTTTCCAAAGTGCCGTGCACAAAAAGCGGGCATCAAAACAGATAGGTGACAAAATGGCAGTAAAGAGATTTAGACCAATAACGCCGGGCAGTAGACACAAATCGGTTGCTGACTTTGCGGAGATTACGGCGAAAGAGCCTGAATATTCTTTGACGGAGAGTATTTCTAGGAGTGGTGGTCGTAACAATACGGGGCGTATTACTGTGCGTCACATTGGTGGCGGAAATAGAAGATTGTACCGTATTATTGATTTCAAACGGGACAAGATGGATATTCCTGCAAAAGTTGCTACCATTGAGTATGACCCAAACCGCAGTGCTTATATTGCTTTGCTCAACTACAAAGATGGTGAAAAGCGTTATATTTTGGCTCCCGTGGGTATGAATGTCGGCGATGAAATCTTGTCAAGCAAATTGGCGGACATCAAAGCGGGCAATGCGTTGCCACTTGAAAGCATTCCTTTGGGTACTTTTGTTCATAACATTGAGATGCAACCAGGTAGGGGCGGTCAAATTGCAAAAGCAGCAGGCGTATCTGCGCAACTTATGGCAAAAGAGGGCAAGTATGCCACACTCAAATTGCCAAGTGGTGAGATGAGAATGATTTTGTTGGGTTGCAAGGCCACCATTGGTGTTGTGGGGAACATAGACCACGAGTTGATTGCACTTGGAAAAGCGGGCAGAAAAAGACATATGGGTATCAAACCAACCGTTCGTGGTAGCGTTATGAACCCTTGTGACCACCCACACGGTGGTGGTGAAGGAAAGTCACCTGTCGGTAGACCTGGGCCTGTCAGTCCTTGGGGCAAACCTACTTTGGGTAAAAAGACTCGTCGCAATGTCAATACAGATAGGTTTATTGTCAGCCGTCGCAAATAGAGTAAATCAAAATCTTGGAGGATTTCAAAGTTGGCTAGATTTTTGAATATACAAGAAGATGATTGGGACAGAATGATTGATGAAACTTTGCGAGATATAGATGAGTTGGATGACGACAAACTCAAAAAAGTGGAAAAAAGTTTTGTAGAAGATAAAAATGAGCAAATCAAGTACTCGGTCAAAGAGGCTGAGAAGATTTGAAAAAATGCAAATACAACCTATGACCTGGCAGTGTCTCTTGGGCACACGGGTGGGAAGTGAGGGAAAGTTATGAGCCGCAGTCTTAAAAAGGAACCTTTTGTAGAACAAAGGTTGTTGAACAGAATCAAATCAATGGGTCAAAATGACAAAAAAGTTGTCAAAACTTGGTCAAGAGCCTCTACGATTTATCCTGATTTTATTGGATTTACGATTGCCGTTCACGATGGCAAAAAGCATGTGCCTGTGTATTGCACCGAAGAAATGGTGGGTCACAAGTTGGGTGAATTTGTTCCAACAAGAACCTTTAAAGGGCACGCTGGCGACAAAAAAAGTGGTGCTAGATAGTGTCAAGTTGTGCTTTGGCAGCAAGGCAAAAAATAGCAATCAAACAAAGCAAAGTTTTCATTTTTAAGATAGATTCAAGGAGAGCCAAATGGCTACACGAGTAAAACTAAAAACAGAAAAAATAAATAAAGAGCGTGACAAGAGACCGCACGCACACGCAAACCATATTAGGATTAGTCCTAGCAAGGTTAGAATTGTGCTTGATATCGTTCGTGGGAAGTCTGTCAACAATGCTTTTGCGATTTTGCAAAACACTCCCAAAAGTGCGAGTGAGCCTGTTTACAAGTTGATTGCAAGTGCGGTAGCCAATGCAGAGAACAACTTGAATTTGAGTCGTGAAGATTTGTATGTTGCGGAGATTTATGCGTCTGGTGGACCAGTGCTCAAAAGGTCTATCCCAAGAGCCAAAGGGCGTTCTACAAGGATACTCAAACGCACGAGCCACATTACGGTCATCTTGGATCAACTAGATGGGGAGTTGCGTGACTCACTTGTCAAAAAAACAGACAAGGCAAGCAAGCCTGTAAAGGCGACAAGCAAGCCAGCATCCAAAGCGACAACCACAAAACCAAAGGCACCTGCTGCGACCGCAAAAAAAGTGGAGACAAAAAAGGTTGAGCCAAAAAAAGCGGATGAGAAGTCAGATGCCAAGGTAAGCAAGCCGGTAGCAAAAACCGAAAAAAAGGTTGAGAGCAAGGAATCAGAAGTCAAGAGTGATGCGGGGGTTCAAAAATAATGGGACAAAAGGTAAATCCACACGGATTGCGTGTAGGCGTCATAAAAAATTGGGACACAAGTTGGTTTGCGAGCAAAAAAGATTTCAGCAAATATCTTGCAGAGGATTACAAGCTTCGTGAATATGTGAAACGCAAATGTTATCAATATGGCGTGAGCAAGATTGAGATTGAGCGTGCGCAAGGCAAAGTGATTGTCAACATATTTACCTCCAAGCCTGGTATGATTATTGGGCAGAAGGGTGCAGGGGTAGAGACCCTCAAAAAAGAACTTTCCAAAATTGCGGTAGGCAAATCATTGCATCTCAATATTTTGGAAGTCAAGAGACCTGACTTGGATTCTGTTTTGGTGGCTGAGAGTATTGCTGCTCAAATTGAAAAGCGTGCATCTTTCAAGCGTACTATGAAACAAGCAATGCAACGGGTTATGCGTGCTGGTGCCAAGGGTGTCAAGGTTATGTTGGCTGGGCGTCTTGATGGTGCCGAAATCGCAAGAACCGTGCATTACCACGAGGGTAGCATTCCGCTGCAAACCTTGCGTGCCGATATTGATTATGGTACCGCAGAGGCGCATACAACCTTTGGTATTATTGGTATCAAGGTTTGGATATACAAAGGTGAGGTTTTGGGCAAACCAAGCATCACGGCTGCAAGAGACCGTGACACCGGCAACGAAGGACAAAAAGACTTTGGAGCAAGAGGCGGTCACACAGGTAGCAAAGACCACGCAACAGCGGGTGGAGCAAGAGACAGCAAGCCTGTTGTAGGCAAAGTAGAACCCAAAGCAGTAGCAAAACCCCCTGTGCAAAAAATTGAGAAGTTGGCAGAGCCAAAAGCAGAGGTCAAAAAACCTGTTGTGGTTGCGGCACCTGTTGCACAAGCACCTGTGGTTGAGGCGGTCAAAGAGGTAAAGCCGGTTGCGAAACAACCTGAAACGCCCAAAGTTGCAACCATTGCAACCAAAGAAGATAAAAAACCGCTTGCAAAAGTGGAGACCAAAGAAGTAGTCAAAGCAGAGACCAAGAAGCCTGTTGCAAAAGAAGATACCAAGGTTGCCAAAGCAATCAAAACCCCTGCGAAAGAGGGTGTGTCAGCAAGCAAGGCGGCAGAGCCAAAAGCGGTCAAAGTGGCTACCAAATCAGAAAAAACCGTAGAAAAAACTGAAAAAGTTGCAAAGGTTGCCAAAGCGACCGAAACCAAGGTAACCAAA
>WQZE01000136.1 GCA_009780875.1 Bacillota bacterium
CATCCTTTGCATCACCTGCATCACTCTTGGGCAAAATACCCTTTTGATTTTTCATAGAGTTGAGTTTTTCTGCCATCTTTTGCCTGACACTATCATCCAAAGGTGCCACGGGCGTGCCCTTGTCACCTTGCTGTGATTTGTCATCCAAATCATCTCTTTTGTCATCATCTTTTTTTGCCATTTTCCACCATTCCCCTCAATATTTTTGCAATAATTTGCAAAGCAGTTGCTTGCAACATTTATCAGCATTGCAGTTTTTTGACACACCCTAAATATGACAAAAAATCTATCCAATATATTATAACATATTTGGTGATTTTTTGCAACTCAAATGCAACCAAACCAACAAATATAGCAAAAAAAATAGCGAAAAGGCAACCCCATTTGTTGCAAATTTGCTATACAAAAATACAATAAAATGGTATAATGTCTCTTTACAAAAGAGGAGACAAAATGAATTTACTAGATACCATTGAAACTTATTTGACAAAGTGTGCCCACACAAAAAAATTGGAATCACTAACACTCAAAGCCTACCGTATTGATTTGATGCAATTTTATGACTTTGTTTGCACGGCGGGCACTATGAGTGTAGACTCACCCAATCAATTGGTAGAGAGCACAATGCCACAGTGCTCTCTACAACAAGTAGACAAATGGATGGTACAGCAATTTATTGATACTGTGAGTACCCAGTATTTGCCCCGTTCCTTGCGAAGAAAACTGGCATCCCTCAAAGCATTTTTTAGTCACTTGGAATTTGAGGATATCATCCAAGTGTCTCCTTTTCGCAAAATCAAAACCGCCATCAAAATCCCCAAACAAATACCCAAAGCACTCTCCCTTTTTGATATGGAAAAAATCTTGGATTTTTTGTACAAAAAAGATTGCACCAAATTGCAGAACCTCTGCACCATCGCCATCATAGAACTCCTGTTTGCGACAGGCATACGAGTATCCGAACTTTGCAATATCCATCTCAATGATTTTGATACCTCCACCCACACGCTTATTATCAAGGGCAAGGGCAATGCCGAAAGACTCACCACGCTCAACAATACAAGCGTCATCAATATTTTGCATTCCTATCTTGACAAACGCCCAGACATTGCACCCCACTTTCTTTTTCTCAACCGCCGCAATCAACCGTTGTCTACGCAATCTGTGAGACTGACCATCAAGCACATTGGAAAAACCGTTCTTCAAAAAAAAGTAACACCCCATATGTTGCGTCACACCTTTGCCACCTTGCTTTTGGAAGAAGGCGTGGATATCACGCACATCAAATCCTTTTTGGGGCATTCTTCTATTCATACCACGCAAATCTATGCCGCTAGCAACACCCAAACACAAAGGCGTATCTTGGCAACGCTGCACCCACGCAACCGAATCAAAATTGGAATGCCACATAATCCAATAGACGAAACGACAAAAGCACCACCTGTTTTTGACAGGTAGTGCTTTCAGTTGGCGGAGAGAATAGGATTTGAACCTACGGATGCTTTCACATCGCACGCTTTCCAAGCGTGTGCCATCGACCACTCGACCATCTCTCCTCGTACTCTTGATGCAATGTTGCTTTTGCAAATTCGCACAAGGGCAAAATGAATTTTTTGGATGCAAACAAAATCTTCGCAACAAAGGGTTTATTTGTCAAATTGATAAATTGTCCTATGAATATAGCGATTGCCCTTGACCAGCAAAGCCGATGGAAAAATCGCTTTGTTGGGGCTGTCTGGATAAAACTGTGTCTCCAAGCAAAACCCGGAATGTTTTTTGTAGGCAGTATGTCCCTTGCCATAAAATCCATCCAATGAGTTTCCAGTATAAAACTGTATACCTGGCTTGGTAGTAAAAACATCCATCTTGATACCGCTGTTGAGTGACTTGACGGTGGCGGCTTTTCTAAACTCTGCCCCATCCCTATTGTTGATACAATAATTGAAATCGTATCCACCCGTTTGCTTGATGAGCGGATGACGGCTCCTTATTGTACGCAATTGTCTACCCTTACGCAAGTCCAAAGCCCCATTGACGGTCAAATAAGAGCCTGTTGGACACAACTGTTCATCAATCTCTGTGATACTGTTTGCAAACACTCGCACTTTGTGATAAAAAAGCGTACTGCCCTCACCATCCAAATTGAAATAAGTATGATTGCAAAGATTGCATACCGTTGTCTGGTCACAGGTAGCAAAAGTATCCATAATAAAAGCATCGTCATTGGTGAAACAATATTCAACAATAATATCAAGGGTTCCATTGAAACCCTGGTCACCATCCACGCTGCGGTGCATGAGTGTCAAGGTTTCGTTGCCCTCTTGACCACGCACACTTGCTTCCCACAAAACTTTGTCAAACCCCTCTATGCCACCGTGCAGAGTATTTTCTCCATCATTCGTAGTGGTTTGATAGGTTTGGTTTCCAATGGTGTACTGTCCGCCCGCAATACGATTGGCATAACGACCAACGGTGGCACCCAAATAATGCTTGTCATTTTCGTAGTCTTGGACATTGTCATAGCCAAGCACCACATCTCTCAACTTTTTTGACTTGTCGTGAATGCAAAGATTGACCACTCTACCACCATAATTGGTGATGGAGACGCTATTGCCTTTTGCATTGGTGATTGTATACAAAAAAGCCTTGCGACCATCTTGCAATATGCCAAATTCCTTGATGCCAATCATAGCGTCCCCTCTGCCTTTGTTTTTTGCAACCTTGTGCATAGAGTCGTGCAATCACAAGATTGGCAAACCCTATGCAAAGTTACATAAATTTTGCGCCTACAAACCAAGCCGTCGTATGCGCAAAATAAATCATAAAATAGTACTCCATCACAACAATGGTTGAAAACGATTGCACAACAAAAAGCAATGTCTCCAAGAACGCATTAGCGTTTGCTAAATTGTGATGCTTTGCGTGCCTTTTTGAGACCGTATTTTTTACGCTCTTTCATTCTTGGGTCTCTTGTCAAATAGCCCTCTTTTTTTACAAGAGGTCTGTTCATTGGGTCTGCAAGCACCAAAGCCCTTGCAATACCGTGACGGATAGCACCCGCTTGTCCTGTGAAACCACCACCTTGCACATTGACAAAAATATCAAATTTGTCTTTGCTGTTGGTGACTTCCAAAGGTTGATTGACAATCAATTTGAGCGTATCTAGCCCAAAATAGTCATCCATGGAGCGTTTGTTGATGGTGATATTGCCACTACCTGGCAATAATCTAACCCTAGCAACCGCTTTCTTGCGACGCCCTGTACCCAAAAATTGTATTTTCTTTTTTACAACTGTTGCCATAAAATCATATACTCCGCTGCTCAGTGTGAGCAAATTCTTTGATAATCCTTTGTATTTTGTACAAACTTGGTTTGCACAAAATACGATTGTTACCCGTTATTGTTTGTTATAACTTTTGACCACAAGTTCCAATTTTTGTGGTTTTTGTGCTTCGTGCTTGTGTACACCATCTTTGTAGCAACGCACTTTTTTCAACATAGCACGACCTAGGCGTGTTTTTGGCAACATTCCTTGCACAGCCTCATAGACCGCATCATCACTTTTTTCTGCCATATATTTGCGGTACACTTTGTACTTGCCACCGCCCATATATTGGCTGTGACTAAACTTGATTTTTTGGTCTAGTTTTTTGCCGGTAAGAATGACCTTGTCTGTATTTGTAATAATCACAAAATCACCGCAATCCACATTAGGTGTATAGGTGGGTTTGTGTTTGCCTTTGAGAATCACAGCGACTTGACTTGCAAGTCTACCAAGAGGCATATTGGTGGCATCTATGATATACCACTGGCGTTCTATGTTGGCTTCATTTGCCATAAATGTTTTTGTAGACATAAACTTGCTCCCTAATATTTAAACTTTTACTTTTGAAAACAAAAAAACATTAAACCCAATCGGGTTGGGTTCAAATAGCCTTCCAAAAATTGCGTTTCACGCCACAACCAAAACGAAGCCACCAATATTATTTTTGATTTGAGAAAACTTTGGGCAAAGAGATTCAATCAAAAAATCACA
>WQZE01000137.1 GCA_009780875.1 Bacillota bacterium
CCACTTTGTGGTCAAAACTTTGCACCCCTTGGAACACACTTTTACAAAAAGCATCATCTTCTTTTGAGAGACTGGATTTGCTAGGTGTAGTGTACTCCAAAAAATCCTCCGCAATATACCCTTGCTCCAACCAAAATTGCAAATATTCTTGGTGTTTGAAGCCCTTATTATGCTTTTGATTGGCATCATCCTCGTCAATTTGCCAGCCCCCTAGTATCGCTTGTAGCCTCTCAAAATGGGCTGGTACGACATTCTCCAAAAGTTCTCCAATTGTTTTCTGCTCAATCTCTATAATTTGTTTTTGGAGGTCTTGTATTTTGTCTGCTCGCTTTTGCTTTGCCTCTTGTGATTTGTTGAGTACTCTCAACTCCTTTTGTGCATATGTTTGCGTGCCACCCAAATATTTAAAATCCTTTTCAATAGCATAAGTTAAGTGTGCATTATCTCCGTACTGTATTAGCGAAAAATCCAGATCCTGAAAAGTAGCAATATCTTTAAATAAGATTTTATTAGGACTGCTATTTGACATATATCTACCGTTACTCCTACTTATGGCATTGAGTTCACCTGCCAAAATACTTTTTAATTCCATAAAACTCTCAATTTGCTCTTTGTCCGCTTGCTTACCCTCTTCTTCTAGTTGTTGTACAGATTCTTTTATTTCTCTTATTTTTTGCTCAACCATCTTTTCTTTATTCATCATTTCGGGAACAATTCCCTCATTTTTTTCTAGCCTTGAATAACTCTCCGAAAACAAGTTTTTGTATAGACACATAGCAAACAGATTTTCGTTTTTTAGCCTTGTCCCCATATTTTCAAATAATTTTTGGTGTGATATGATATAGTCATTGGTGGTGTTTTTGAGCACCCGCATATTAGGGATAAAAAAGGCTACTACATTGATAAACTCTTCTTCCAAATTGAGTTTATTATCAATTTTTACATTCTCCTTGTTTTGCTTGAACAACAAATCTGTTTTAGTGAGTGTATTGAGTATGGGCGGAATGGGCAAAATAAACTCAAAAAACTTGGCTCTTTGTTCCCAGTCTGATATCACATCATCTGCAATAGCATACAAAAATGTGACCTTTTTTTGTGATTTTTCACACCAAGGTTTCTTGGATTTTTTCTGTTTGATATTTGCATTATTGATGATAGTATTGAGTTCTCGTAGTTTTACAAAAATTTGTGTGCTCGTATCCGTTTGCCCTGACTCTTCTACCTTCTTGCTTTCTTTGTTATAGGAATATGAACTTGCACATTGCAATCTTCCTCAAAAATCACCAAGTCAATTTTTGTCTGTCCAAAAAAATACAATACTTCATCTGCAAATTTGTTTATCAATGACTTTGGTCCATCATATGACGACTTGTCTATTTCCTTAAACGATACTTCTAGGTCTTTATAGATAATTTTTGAGAGTCCTTTGTACCACAGAAATAACCATAATGACACAAACACCAATACCATAGCAACACCAAAGAGAATCCCCACAAAAATCCCCTTGCCTTGCATTTCCCAGCCAAATATTTGCCCCGCAATATCACTTGTCATTTGCAAGGCAAGCAAAGCAATACAAGCAACCAATAAGGAGACAATCCCCGAAATCGGAACTACCGCCCGTTTTAGGGGTTTTTTAGTTCTTTCAATTTTGGAGTGAGGCAGTTTGCTCGGTGGTTGATTGAAAAATAACTGTTGCAAAATACTCCTCTCAACATCATTCTCCGAAAAACTGATATCATTAAAAGTAGCCAAAGAAACTTTGATAAAAGTATCTGGCTTTTTTTCCCTATGGTTGCGTAGATATGTCTCAATCAGACTACTCTTGCCCGCCCCAAAACCAGCCACAACGGCAATATTGTTGACACCTCGTTTTTTTATTTTGCTGTCCAAAATATTGGCTTCATTTTTGTAGTCATCATTTGGTTCTGCCACATTGTCAAGCAACAACTTGGAGATATTATTTTCCCCGTTGTTGACGCTCGCCTTGTGTGTTGAATTTGTTTTTTCTTTTTTCAATTTGTATTTCCTTTGATAGATTGTTTTTCACTGACTGCCCGCTCTGATGGTGTCTATGGGGCGTTTTTTGAGGAGTTTTGTGATGGGGATGGCGGTGCTGAGGAGCACGATGCCGGCTACGCTTGCGAGGAGTTGGAGGATGGATAGGAATCCCAAGGTCATTCCGTGTTGGAGGGTTGGGTAGCCACGCCATTGTGTCCACCAGCCGTTCATAAGGGCATTGAGTCCAAGACTGCCAAGGACTCCTATGGCAAAGATGGCGATGGCGGCTAGGATGCTTTCTAAGCAATAAATCCAAAAGAGTTCTCGTTTGCCACCGCCCAGGCTCAAAATGACACCGATTTGTTTTTTGTTGGAGTTGATGGTGGTCACCACAAAGTTGGCAAGCATCCCAATGGATGCAATACCAAAAATTGCCACCAATCCATATGCCAAATATCGCAACTCTACGATATAACTCCGTATGTCAAAGATATCGTGCAAAAAAACGGTCTTTGCATAGGTTTGGAGTTTGACACTGTCTTGTGTCTCCACAAACTTGCCATTTTGCCAACCATACTGGTTGGCGGTGAGCCCATTGTCAAAATACCGCATATCCCTGCTCATTTTGCCACTGAGTGGCACAAGCATTTTGTCATACACTACGGTTGCACTGTACTTGTCACGGATGCTTTGCAAAGCAAGCGTATTGGCAATGCTGAGCGTTGCTTTTTGATTGATATAACCAATCTCGGTGAAAGAAGAAACACCGTATTGATAAAAATCTCGTGATACTTGTGGGTCAATGATGCCCACAATGTTCAATCGCTCTTGAAGATGTTCATAGGTATCTTTTTGATGTGCAAAAAACTCCATCTGAGGTTCTATTGCCAAAAACTCCTCAGGGGTCATTTGAGCAATTTCCTCTCCTGTGTAGCCCTCTGGTCTGTCCTCGTCGTTTGTATCCCTATACCCATATTTTTTGAGTGCATCATATTGTCTTGTGGTGATAAGTATACCGTGGTCATCTTGTGGAAACTGCCCCGCAACCATCCGTGCCCCATAGGCGTCCAATGCTTGGGCATTGTCAAAGTACAGCGTACCTTGGGTGGCTGCTTTGACTTGTTGACCAGGCTCATTGAGAATATCCCTACTGCTTAGCAACGCAAAAGTCAGTTCGTAAAAATCATCCGCCGCATAATCACTACCCTTGCCAAACTCATTGGATATCAAACTGGGCACAAGCCACGACTCACCATATCCTTGGTACTTTTGGATTTGTTCTTGACCCAAAGGTATCGCCACACCAGCACCCTGTATCACGCCCAAAGAAGGTGAATAATCACTTGTCCACGAATTGGTGATAAAAACATTTTCTTGTTTGTGTGCATACATCTCTTGGAGATTGTGTCTATTGATGTCAAAATTGTGCATAGAGAACAACACCCCCACACACGAAAACAACAATGCAGGGAGCAGCACGGACACCACAAAACGAGTCTTATGCTTTTTGATGAGCGACAGTCCCAATTTGAGAAAGAATAATGTCTTGACTTTGCCCTTGCGTTTGGCGGCTGTTTGGGTCGCCGTTGGCCCCGTGGGTGATTGCAACACGCTGCCTTGGACTTGGGTCAAGTCAGCGGGGGTGTTTGCCTTTGTGCTTGTTAGTGACTCTATCCCCTCTTCACTCTCTTTTACATATTGTTCTGTGCTTGCACTAGGGACTTGTGGCGTGTCTTGCTCTGTGACTTGCACAGCAACCCCCTCTGTTTGCATCAACGCAGATTGTGCTGTGGGAGTATTGAGGGCATCTTCTACCACCTTGCCACTCTCCAACTTGATGATTCTATCAGCATATTGCTCGGCTCTATGTTCGTCGTGCGACACCACAACCACAAGCATTGTTTTGGACAACTCTTGCAACAAGTCCAAAATTTGTGCCGTGTTCTTTTTGTCCAAATTGCCCGTGGGTTCATCTAGCAATAGGATTTTGGCACCACCCACCAAGGCTCTCGCAATGGC
>WQZE01000138.1 GCA_009780875.1 Bacillota bacterium
AATTGGCACAAAAATTTTGCAAAGAAGCGGCAGGTTTACTTGCAAGTTTGGCACAAAAGGCAATAGCCGCATTGATATCTACGGCGGTAAACATTACCGTTGGCACACTTGGAAATACGCTGCTTTCGCTTTTTTGGTCTATCACCTCCTTGGGAAGTATGGTTGCGACAGCGCTAGACTTGATGCTGGATGGGAAGTTGAATAATATTGTTTGGGAGTTTTAGGGATGAGCGAGTACGAGTGTAGGCAAAGAGTGCGACTCTCCTTTGAAAATAAAAGGTACAGGTATGATTGCAATGGCAAGCGACTTGCAAAAAAGGACATTTTGTGTGTGCCACAAGATGGATGCGTTGTCATCACAGCCGTACAAAAACTCATTATATTTTCGGTGTGGTGGTATTTGCTAGAACCCATTTTTGCATTAGTAGTATTTTTGGGTGCGGGGTTGGATGCAAACAAAGGGGATGCCGATTGTGAAACAATTTCACAAACTGCACGAGAGATTGCAAGTCAAACAACACTGACCATCAAAATCTTTTTTGACACTAAGGCTTTGTTGAACAATGCCCAATATGTACGAAACATTGCCATATGTATAGACAAAAAAGGCGGGGTGTCAGTGTCCAAGGAAGTGCTTATAGATACCACCACGCAAGTAGATATCAATCCCAAAGCACTCAAAAGATGGAAAAACATTTGGCCCAGAGTGATTTTGCAGGGACTGCTGATGTTTGTGGTTGTGGCTCTTTTGGTTGGCTTTTTGGCATAGGGATTTATTAAAAATGAATTTGTTTGATAACTTTATGGAGGTCAAGTTTATTTGTGGATAAGAGAGAATTTTTGGATTTGGGTGATTTTTATTTGCCCTATATCTTTGTGATGGTGTTTTTTCCGAGTGCGTATGTATTCTTGTTGGTGTTTGGGATGAATTTCCCTATATTGTCTTGGATAGCCTTGATATATATGGTGGTGATAGCCTTGATATATATGCGGAGGCACAAGTTTTATCGCAAGTATCCTGCCTACAAGGAGTCTAGGGGACTTTATTTTGCGGAGAGTTTGTTGGCATTTTTGTGTATTAGTTTTTTGGTAGTTGCGTTGCCGTTGGGGTTGACTCGGGGCACACAATTGGAGGATTGGACAGGGTCACGAGTGCCAGAGTTTATGCGGGTGCTGTTTGGGTTTGAGATGGTAGCACTTTTGATTGTGAGTGCGGTCATAGCAGAGCGGATACGCAAAAAATACAGAGCAGAGTGTGTGCGGA
The DNA here is from genome assembly GCA_009780875.1 of Bacillota bacterium. GTDB lineage: Bacteria > Bacillota > Clostridia > Christensenellales > Pumilibacteraceae > WQZE01. Next base: position 1,265 of record WQZE01000138.1, read on the forward strand.
GAAAAAAGGAACAACAAGCAGGTATTGCAGAATTTTTGGAGAGCACCCAAGAGTCGTTGACGGATATAGACAGGAACCGTGGTAGCGGACAGTAAGCAGGTTTTGCAACGCCCAAAAGAGCGGTATAGACAAACCACGCAAGGGGGCAGAATTTGGCGGGCACGCTCCAATCGTGCGGACAAGATGATGCTTTTGCAAGACCGTATGCAAGACAAAAAAGCCTTGGCGAGTGCAAAGGCTTTTTTTGTGTGCAAATGATTTGACTATTTTTTGAAAAAGTAGTATTATGATAGTGTGCCATATTTGTGCAAACAAGAAAATTGTGAAAACATATTTGTAAAAGGGGTAGAACGATGATTGACAAGATTTTTGTAGAGGGTATTCTTTCCAAACAATTGGGGCTTGCAGGAGAGGAGGTGGTGGGTCGGATTGAGATTCCAACCACGAGTGCAAATGGGGATTTTGCTTTTCCTTGTTTTAGGTTGTCCAAGCAACTCAAAAAGAGCCCCAATGAGATTGCGGCCGATTTTGCGACTCGCATCAAAGATAGCAGCATTGACAGGGTAGAGGCCAAAGGTGGATATCTCAATATCTATCTCAAAAGGGATGCCTTTGTCAAAGATGCACTCAAAACGCTCAAAGCATTTGGTACAAAAAAACACACCGAGGGCAAGGGCAAAACGATTACCATTGATTATAGCAGTATCAACATTGCCAAGCCTTTTCACATTGGGCATTTGATGTCTACGGCGATTGGTGGTTCGCTTTACAAGATATATGAGTACCTTGGATACACCGTGGTGGGTGTCAATCACCTCGGAGATTGGGGTACACAGTTTGGCAAACAAATTGTGGCGTACAAAGAGTGGGGAGACAAGCAAGACATAGAAAAAAGGGGTGTGGCAAGTCTTGTGGAACTCTATCAAAAGTTTCACGAAGAGGCAAAAAAACGCCCAGAACTTGACCAACAAGCAAGGGACTGGTTCAAAAAAATTGAAGATGGCACCGACAAAGAGGCTACGCAACTTTTCAATTGGTTCAAGGACTTGTCTTTGACAGAGGCCAAAAAGACTTATGAAAGATTGGGGATTGTGTTTGACTCCTACAATGGAGAGGCTTTTTATAGCGACAAAATACCCGCTGTGGTAGAAGAACTCCGTGCAAAGAAACTGCTTGAACACAGCCAAGGAGCGGAGTGCGTCAAGTTGGACGAGTTGGATATGCCACCTTGTCTTGTGCTCAAAGATGATGGAGCCTCTTTGTATGCGACAAGGGATTTGGCTTGTGCAAAATACCGCAAAAGCACCTATGGCTTTTACAAGAACCTTTATGTGGTGGCGTATCAACAAGCCTTGCATTTTAGGCAAGTTTTTGCGGTCTTGGGCAAAATGGGGTACGAATGGAACAAAGACTGCGTGCACATACAATTTGGTATGGTGAGCATTGAGGGTGGCGGGTCACTCTCCACTCGTGCGGGCAACATTGTGTTTTTGGAGGATGTGCTCAATGCTGCTACCCAAAAAGCACTTGACACCATCAACAACAAAAATCCAAAATTGGTAGAAAAAGAAAAAGTAGCAGAGCAAGTGGGGATTGGTGCCATTGTATTTGGCGTTTTGTGTGGGAGTCGTATCAAGGATGTTTCATTCAGTCTAGAAAAAGCACTCAACTTTGATGGAGAGACCGGACCCTATTTGCAATATACTTTTGTGCGTTGCAAGAGCATCCTCAAAAAATTGGACAAGAAGTTGTTGAGTGGAACGGTGGATGCCAAGCATATTGCGGATGAGTCCAGTTTTGAACTTGCAAAACTGTTGGTGCGTACCGATGAGATTGCAAGCGAAGCGGGCGAAAAGTATGAACCAAGCATTTTGACAAGACATTTGATTGATATTGCCAAGGCTTTCAATCGTTTTTATTTGCAAAATCGTATTGTTGGAGAGAGTGACGCTGTTGCCAAAGCGAGAGCCGCACTCACGCAATACACCGCAACCGTACTCAAAAAGGGTATGCAACTCATCTTGCTAGGAACGCCCGAGGAAATGTAAATCTGCTGGTCAAGAGATTGGTTGCTGTTTGTGGCACCGCTTGGATACACAGTACACCATCTATTGGGATAAGGGGCAAAATGGAAAAACAAAAATACTTTGAGGTAGATATTGCGGGCAGAAAAGAAAAATTGGAGATTCTGCCCTTGCCAGGGGGACTCTCCATTGCCTTTTTCAATTTGCACGGCAATGTGGATTTGACGGAGCGCTGTGCCAAGGCACTTGCAAAAAAGGGAATCGGGGAGGCGGAGATTATTATTACTCCTGAGTCCAAGGGTTTGCAGTTGTCACATTGTCTAGCAAGAGAGTTGGGGCACAAGCAGTATGCGGTGGTTCGCAAATCCAAAAAAATGTATATGGATGGCGGTCTTTTTGTCAAGGTCAAATCCATCACGAGCGACACGGTGCAAGAGTACTATTTGTCCAAGCACGATATAGGGCTCATCAAGGGCAAGAAAGTTGCCATTGTGGACGATGTCATCTCCACGGGCGGCAGTGTGCGTGCTTTGCAAGACTTGGTGTCGCAAGCGGGCGGGCTGGTGGTATCCAAAATGTGCGTCTTGGCAGAGGGGGATGCCAAAGATAGGCAAGACATTGTGTATCTTGCCAGCATCCCTGTATTGTGAGTGTTG
>WQZE01000139.1 GCA_009780875.1 Bacillota bacterium
AAATCTCTTGCATATCTATATATTATACAATTTTTTGAAAAATTTAGCAACCAAATTGCACCCTACCCAAATTTTTCCATTTTGCCCAACAAATTGACAAGCGAGCACAAATGGATAGACCCACAACCTCCCCCAGCACCCTACTTTGTGCTCTTTGTTGTTTGCACCATCAGTCCATCCAATCCAATATATCAAAAACTTGCAAAAACACTTGTTCCAAAATCTGCACCACAATACTATTGCCCGCAGCGTGTATCAAATTGTCTCTCGTGAAAAATTTTGACCTACCCCTCACAATCGGATTGTCCAAATCCATTTTGAGATTTTCATAATCCTCCTCCTCAAATCCCATCAACAAAAAACACTCTCTGGGTGTCAAGTACCTAAACTTACTTTTTTGATTGCCCTCATAATCAAAATAAATATTGCCGGCGTTTGGGTGTCTATCTTGCTTGGTCGTAATGGTATCCACATTGTTACTAAATTCGTATCCGCCATTTTGGTAGTCTACCAGCTTGCGATTGTTCACCCAAATTTTTTGTCTAGATGGCGTATCGTTGGGTTGGGACGCTTTGGCCTCTACAAAGTATTTTGGGTTGGATGGATCAAGCCTCAGTGCGTCTTTGAGGGTTTTTGGTTTGAGAGCAAGTGTCTTGCGATATGCCTCTTTGTCCAACGGATGCTTTTCAAAATACTCTTTTATTTTGTCTTGCAAGGCTTGATTGCCTGCCTCCCCCACATACACGCTTATCATTATCAACCTGTACCGTCGTTGGGGAGAACCAAGCCATTGTGCCCTGAGTTTGTAGATATGATTGTGGTACCCCAAGCCCGTTAGACTATTTTGCCACTTTTCAAAATCATCTTTGTGCTTTTCTGAGGTCAACGAAGTCACATTTTCTAGCACCAGTATTTTTGGCAAATCCAACTGTTTATTTTTGCGTTCTTGCAGGATTCGTTCCACCTCCCACACAAGCCCAGACCTCGTGTTGGCTCCTTTTGCAATCCCTCCACGGTAGCCGTGAAAATGCCCCACATTGGACAAGTCTTGGCACGGGAACGAATAGGTCATAATATCAATGTCCTTGCCCAAGTCTTGCCCTTTGAGGTCTTTGATGTTGACTTTGTTGTGGGTGCTTTTGATGGCAGAGTGTATCAATCTCAGTGCCTCTACGCTATATTGTTTGAGTGTACTTTGTGATATCTCTTTTTTGCAATCACTGCTCAACTTGTATTTTTTGAGTGCGTCCAGCAACTGCTCTCTTTTCATCGCAACCGTGTCTTTGTGCAACTCACCACCCCTGTGAATACGGTCATAGGCAACCATTGCGTGAATATCCCACTCACAAGTTGCAACAACCTCAAAGTTTTTCCCAAGGTTGTGGAGTGCTTTGGCTTGACTACCCAAACCACTAAACAACTCTACCACACGGCGTTTTTTCTTTTTTGATTTGTTTTTACTCATATATACTAGATCAAAACGCCAGCATTCGCCAGTGTTTGCCTTGCCTTCCATACAATTTTTGCTTGTGGCTCTGTCAAAGGGTTGTTGGGTATGCTTGCGTACCGCATCACCTCCAACTCCTTGGGAGACAACAATTTTCTTTCTTTTGCTTGTGTTATTAGATTGGACCAATACGCCGCCCCTAGATTAAACACCTCTATCATTATGTTTGCTTGGCTCGTGCGTTTTGACTCTTTGGTGTCGCTTTGTTCTTGATTTTCCCAACTACTTGCATTTATCAGGTCTTTCACAAAATCTTGATTGAGTTCCAAGTTGTATACATCGTTCATATATGATGCACGCTCAACAAGTTGTTTGTATTTATCCCAAGTCGCTTGCTTTTTGCAATACTCTGTCACAATGGTACCACCACTTTGTTGGATAAACTGATTGGTCACATAGGCAACTTTTTTGAGCATTCCAATGACCGATGGTGGCAATGCTTGCTTTTTCCAAATCAAGTCATAATCAAGGCAACAGCCACTTGGAATCAAGGATATCAACTTGGATATCGTGTACGGCACAATGTTGAGTTTGTAACCCCCGGTATGATACCACTCGGCTTTGTTGACAAGTTTGTCGGTCTCTCTATACAAAATCGCATAGCAAATCACCTTTTTGAAAAAGGAATCATTGTATTTTTCGGGCTCACTCTCAAACGATTTGTCTATCGTCGTTGCAAAGGCTTTCATATTGAACTGAGACCCTTTTGCGACTAGGTCAGGACGCAATGCTTCTGCCGCCACAAAATATTTGGCAAGCTCCTCTTTTTTGATGACTTGCTGTTTTGGCCATTTTTTTGCATAATCATCCTTTTGTTTTTGCGTAGTAAACTTGAATTTTTGTTGCTCATACTTGCCCCTAGACCGTTCATAATACCAATGTGTTTCAAAAATCTCTCCCGTCTTGATGGGTGCCAATATCTTGTTTGCCAAATCCTCCATTCGCCTATGAAAGGGGTGATTGGAAAACATATCTGCATCGGTCACTTTGTTTTGACTGTTGGCATATTTGGAGATGTTGCCAATCATCGTATCATAGTCGTCGTTTTTTACTACGGTCATTTTGAGTGGCACAAAAATATTCTCCAATCCAATTTTGTCCCTCAATTTGGCAGATGTCAAAGACGCTGTGGTCTGTCCTCCATTAATGATTTGCAAATCTTCTATCTTGATGATTTTGCTACCACTGGCATCCAGTTCCACCCTAGATGCGGTGCACGCAATGCCATTGTTGTAGGTGAAAAACTTGGTTGGCTCTTTGTGTATGGTATCCCGTATACCTCGATTGATTTTGCCTTTGGTTGTCAAAAATGCACGGATGTTGCCCTCCAACAACCTTGACCCAAATTCATAATATATTTTGTGAAGCAAAAGCCCCGGTATGATTGCCAAATAGGCATCATAGTCAATCGCCCCGCTCATCTCTGCCTTAATACACGGGATTCCCTCGCTCCCAAATTGTTTGATGTCCACCAAAATAGCCTCTTTGTCCTTGCCTGACTTTATCAAGTCATAGATTCTTTCAAGACTCCACACATTGATTTCTACTTTTTTGCCCCTAAAATCTTCGCTCCCAAAAGACTTGACTTGGGCACTGAGCCTCTTGTTGGTGATGATATACAACTTGACTTTGTCAAGAGATATATCATTTTCAACGTCCAGATAGTCTCTTTTGAGTCTCAACTCCATCTCTTTGCCTATTTGCAAAATCTCATTGGATGCGTCAAAATATTCTTTCAATTGGTCCTCATAGGCCTCTTCCAAAAAATATAACATTTTATTGCAGAGACTCATTATCTCTGTATGGGTCAGCATACTTTCCAAAGAGTCTACATAGTCATTGATATACAAACACACCGACTTGTCACTCTCGTCAAAACTATATGCATCTATGCTCATTTTTCTGCCTTTGCGACAAACCTTGTCATTGCAAGTATCAATCTCCAAGGGGTCCACAATGTCCCCTATGGACTGCAATCTCGTCAATACATCCGCAAAAAATTGTGCCCCAGGCATCACACCCTCAATGCGAGAGTCGTTGCGAATCTCCTCCAAATATTGCGCCCTGAATTCTTCCAAAGAGATATTCATAGTTGTACTTTCGCCTCCGCTATGGCATTGATAGACAGTTCATACTTGACGCCTACGATTTGCCTAGGTATTTGATTCCTTTTGAGTCTAGGGAACTTGTCATCCACCACATACGCCTCACACCCCATATTGCAAAACACCATCTCATCATACACCGAATCATAGGCATACTTTGCTTGAATCAGTTTGTTTTCAAAGATATCTAGCGTGTTCTCATCTGCAAGACTGCCCTTGATGCGTGCCACCAGTGCGTTGAGTGTGAGACCCGCAAAGGAGGGGCTCATTTTTTCTAGTTTGTATATGACAAGTCTACCCTCTACCACGGAGTCTAGTTGTTCAAACGAAG
>WQZE01000140.1 GCA_009780875.1 Bacillota bacterium
AAAAACACTGTCCAAAAGGGCTTGGTGGTCGCCCTCCACCATCAACTCCACCGCTTTTTGCAAGTTGTCACGGTATACTTTGACATAGGTCTTGGCAACACCGGGTGCCAAATCATAATCAAATTTGGGGATGCTTTGCCCACCGTGTTGGTCGTTTTGGTTGGATTGGATGGCAATGCACGCCAAAGAGGAGTACGCCGCAATACTATTGGGCTCACGCAAAAATCCGTGCCCCGTGCAAAAACCGCCCTTGAACAACTTTGCCAAGTCAATTTGGCAACAAGTGGTTGTCAAGGTCAAAAAGTCAAGGTCGTGGATATGAATGTCCCCGCTGTCGTGCATCTCACTGTGCACGGGCGACAACACGCTCATTTTGTAAAAGGCCTTGGCACTCTCACTGCCGTATTTGAGCATGGTGCCCATCGCAGTGTCGCCATCAATGTTGGCGTTTTCTCGTTTGGTCTCGCTTTCAGCCGCACTCTTAAAAGTCAAGTCTTTGAGTTCTCGCATAATACGACTGTCCAATTCTCGCACCCTTGTGCGTTCTGCCCTATACAATATATAGGTCTTGGCAACGGCAGCAAGTTGGTTTTGTATCAATACGGTCTCCACGGCGTCTTGCACTTGCTCTACGGTGGGTTTGGTTTTGGAAAGCCTACTCTCCACCTCCAAAGCCAACTTGACCGCCAAGGTCTCGTCCTCCATTTCACAAGCCGACATAGCCTTGCCAATCGCCTTACTAATCTTGTTCAAATCAAATTTGACCGACCTGCCATCTCTTTTTTGAATCCTCGTTGCCATACCGCTCTCCCAACAAATACAATATCTTGTGCACAACACAATTGCAAACACAATATGTTGTGTCATCGTTTGTATACTATATCACATTTTATCCCTTTTTGGCAACCTTTTTGCACAACTTATCATCTCAAATCCAAAATTTTTTGTTCACAATTACAAAAAAGTGAGCAAAGGCTTGACGCCCTTGCCCACTCTTGTAGTTTCTACCACCATCACGGTGACCGTACAGAATTCGTTTCACGACATTTTTTTGCAAGCATCTTTCTCCAAGCATAAAGCATTATTGTCAAAACAATGGCAATCCCCATTTGCCCAAGCAATACCCATACAAACCAATCCCTCCACTCTTTTGCCAATGCTTGGGTCACAATAAACAACACCAGCGTCACAAATTGCAATATTGCAAAACACAATTTGTCTTTCTTTTTTATCTTTCCATTCCAGTCACCTTTGACAACAAACCAAGGGCAACCCACAATCCAAACAAATCCAATCATACACAAACTGTTCAATGTTTGTCCAATAAAAACAAACGCCGAGGATGTGCTGCACAAAAAAATAAAATACCACCGATATAAATAGAAAATAATTTTGTCATAGCCTACATTCTCACACTCCAAAAATTTCTATTTTTCCCATCAATTGATTGCGTCTTTCACTCATACCTTCTTGCATTGCTCACCTGCTCAGGCAAAGGTAAGGCTTGGCACGCCGGCGGGTCTTTTACCCATTGCCATTTTTCCGCCCGCACTCACCACGGTCAATGCTTGCTACCCAAAACTCTTTTTTGGATATGCCAAGCCAAACTCATACGCTCTTTTTCTTTTGCACTCACCCATTGCTGTCATTGGCAAGCATCGCACGCCAATCCATCTATGAACCCTACCAATACACATTCTATGCAGCCGACATCCGCCTCCAAAAATGCACTATCCGTATATTGTTTGCCAACACCCACCCAAGAGATAACAAAAATAAGAAACTATACAAGGGATGAAAAGCAATGGGGTCTAGGAGGGTCAAACAAACCAAAAGACTTGCCGACGCAATCAAATTGCCAAACTCCAAAAAGTTTACACCCCACGGTTTGCAAAAAACCCTATTTTTGCAAACCGCACACCCTAGACACAAGACGGTCAACACGCCCTCACCAAAAATCCCAAAAACCAAATCACGCCCAATCATCACCCCCCGCAAAAATCAACATCACCACAAACAATAGATACAGTCCATAGACCGCAACTCGTGCCAATCTCAATCTATGCACCAAGTTTTCAAACCCATACCGCTCACAACTTTGTCGCCACCTTTTTTCTTGCCTTTCCTCCCTTGTGCATTCCACGCTCTTTTTCATACACTCACCGCACGCTAATATCCAAACCATAAGGCATTCCAAACCAAGTATACTTCAATCCAATATTGACACCCTTGCCTTGTATCACTGCATCCACAAATGGATACGCCAATGCCCCAAATCCTGCAATCCCCAACAATGCCCCAATGATTGACCCAATCGGTCCAGCAATGCCTCCAATGGCCGCTCCAATCTTGGCTCCCGCTGATGCCAAAATCGCACAAACTTTGTAAATCCCTATACCTATCAAAACTGCTGGGATAGGATTCAGTGCACACGCTATCAGCACATTTTTGATTGTGTTATTTGAAATATAAATTCCCCCACGCAAAAATAAGTCTTTGTTTGCATCCTCAAAGACATTCCCAGTACTCTCATCAACCACCGTCCTTTAAAGTTTAAAAAGCCGGCTGTCCGGTCTCTTCTTCTCTTGAAACCGTAACCATCGCCTGTACCTCTATGCTGACAAAATGCACCCAAACAATCCATATGCCCACTTGCAAAACAATCAAGAAATATTCTTGACCTACCCCAGTCTTGCCAACAAAATCAATCACAAACCCAACCACCGACACCAAACCACACAATAACAAGATTGCCAACGCAATCACGCTTCTTTTCTTGCCAACATACAATGCCCGACTCCAACGCCCTCGCAACTTTGTACACTTACAACTCACTGCAATCAACACAATTCTCCACACCCCCAACACTGCAAAAGCACCCAGCAAAACAAACCATATTATTTTTATCATATCACTCACGCCTCATAAACCGAATAGCCAGTAGTGATTCCCAAAAATCCAGTTTCTTTGTATACTGAATATCCTTTTTGTCTCTCCATCATATTGCTCACATCACTCATTGCTTTGTTTGCACTTGCCATTATTCCCCAACTCAATCCAAAAGCAACCCAATACAAAGCCGCCACCGACTCAAAAATCGCCGAAGCCGCAGGCCCAACGACCGGAACCAATAATGCCAAAAGTCCTGCGATGGTTTGCAAGACCGCAAGAGCCCCAAAACAACCTGTAATCACACCCCAAGTGTTTGCCTCCGATTGCAACCATTTCAAACCACTGATATCTATATTGGAATATGTGCCGATTTTCTTGGAACCACGATTTTCTACACCAGCAGTGTATTGACCTTCCCCCTGCTCTATTTTTGCGTTTGCAATTTGCCTATACAAATCTATTCGTTGTGTCCCAAAAAAATTATTATAATAATCCATAATTTCTACAAAACCAGGATTTTCATTCAATAGACTCAAAAGATTTGGCAAATACGCCTCAACAATAGACTCAGTAGCCGCATAGCCTGCATCACTCTTGTCCCCCGTTGCAAGCATCTCTCTCCCTGCCTCTATCATCACCTTGATATCTTGTTTGACCCCTTCATAATTGGTCGTTTCTACCACTTCGTTTTGTGAGTAAACCTTGTCCCTAAACACCGCCTGCAATCCAAAACTCATACAAAAAACAAAACAAAGCGATAGTGACATCACTGCCACCCACCGCTTCTTTGTCATTCTTGCAAGCCATTGCTTGCCTGTGCTTTTGACACTCTCTCCACCTTGTGTACTCTTTACGATTTCCATACAATTTGTTCTCCTAAAATTATTTTTTTGAAGTCACAAATTTACAAGGTCACTCTTTGCTCTTTCACCATCTCACAAGTCACTCCCAAGGCGTTCACAATCTCACAACTGAGTTGCACCGCAATCACAATCTCCACCTATGTATACCCTAGACCCAATAGACACCAGTATACACAA
>WQZE01000141.1 GCA_009780875.1 Bacillota bacterium
CTGATGCGGTCGCTATGCTTGTCAAAAAGGATTTGAATGTCCTCAAAATGACCAGGGGTTATGTGTTTAGGACTTCTTTTTTGCAAAACACGGAGCAGGTATATACATCCAAGCCACATTATTTTGATGAGGAGGATATGATTTGTGCCAGTGATTACAAGCAAGTTGCTTTGATTACGGACATCCTCAAAAGTCGTATCCTTGGGTTTCATATGATGCAAGGGGTGCATATTGTGGATCCGCCTTCTACCTTTATTGATTGTTTGGTGACCATTGGTACGGGTGTACGGATTGAGCCCAACAATATACTCAGGGGCAAGACCATCATCAAAGATGATGTGGTGCTGGACAATGGCAACACCATTGAGACAAGCGTGATTGATGAGGGTGCCGTGATTGCAAGCAGTCGGTTGCAAAATTGCTATATTGGCAAAAACACCCAGGTGGGACCCTTTGCCTTTGTGCGTCCTGATAGCGTGGTGGGAGACAATTGCCGCATTGGGGACTTTGTGGAAGTCAAAAAATCCATTGTTGGGCAGGGGACAAAGATTGCTCATATGAGTTATGTAGGGGATGCTGAGATTGGTCAAAAAACCAATATTGGCTGTGGCGTCGTTTTTTGCAACTATGATGGCGTACGCAAAAACCCCATCAAAGTGGGCAATCGTGTCTTTGTGGGGAGCAATGTCAACTTGGTGGCACCACTCAGTATTTGTGATGATGCGTTTATTGCTGCGGGGTCTACGGTCACCAAAAGCGTGAGTGGCAAGGGGCTGGTCATTGCAAGAGCGGAGCAAAAAGTTGTAGCGGATTGGAAACCATAAAAAAACAAACAATATATATAGAAAAAGAAACAAAATACAAGAGTGGGAGAAACTATGGAAAGGGATATGGATACCAAGCAAAACAGTTTGATGATGCTTTTTGCTGGCAATGCGTGCAAAAAATTGGCGGGCGAGATTGCTAGCAAACTCGGTCTAGAATTGTCCAAGGCAGATGTGGGTACTTTTAGCGATGGAGAGTGCAGTGTCAGTATTTGCGACTCTGTGCGTGGGAGAGATGTTTTTGTGGTGCAGTCCACCAGTGAGCCTGTCAACAACAACTTGATGGAAATGCTCATAATGATTGATGCACTCAAAAGGGCATCTGCTGGCAGGATTACCGCCGTGATGCCGTATTTTGGTTATGCAAGGCAGGACCGTAAAGCCAAGAGTAGGGACCCAATCACTGCCAAGTTGGTGGCAGACTTGATATCGGCGGCAGGGGCGTCCAGGGTCTTGACAATGGATTTGCACGCTGCACAGTTGCAAGGGTTTTTCAATATCCCCGTGGACCACTTGTTTGGGCAAGGCGTGTTGTATGACTATCTCAAAAACCAAACATTTGTCAAAGAGAACTCCAAAAAGAATGACCTCATTGTGGTCTCTCCCGATGTGGGCAGCGTGGCGAGAGCTAGACAGTTTGCCACTCGTATCAATGCTCCCATTGCCATCGTGGACAAGCGTAGACCGCAAGCCAACAAAAGCGAAGTGATGAACATTATTGGAGACACAGCGGGCAAGGTGTGCTTGATTTTGGATGATATGGTGGACACAGCGGGCACGCTTTGCAATGGTGCCGAGGCCATTATGAAATTGGGGAAAGCCAAAGAGGTGTATGCTTGTTGTACGCACGGCGTGTTGAGCGGGCCCGCCATTGAGCGGATTGACAACAGCCCCATCAAAAAACTTTTTATCCTAGATACTATTGAGCAACCCTCTCACCGCAAATCTCCCAAGATTCAAGAAATTAGCGTAGCTAAACTCTTTGCCGACTCCATCAAAAATGTCCACTGTGATTTGCCGCTCAGCGATTTGTATTGATAGATAAGAGCATAGAGAAAAACTCCAAAAACTTTGCACACGGTAGTGTAGGGTTTTTGTACATAAATACACATACTAGGATTTGGGAGCCGTGCAAGAGTGGGCGTGTGGCATTGTTTGGAGGATTTGTGAACAAAATTTGAAAGCATTTTGCAAATGTGAACAAAAACAGTAGACAATAAATACAAATTATAGTATAATTGATTGTATACGGAATTTTACAAATTTTTACAATTTTGAGATTTTGGCATATAGCATACAAAAGAAAAATAAATAGACAAGACGCTATGGGATATCTATGAACAACACTTTGTCCTATATTCTTTTGTGCCTTGGGTTTGTGTTGGTGTGCGGGTTGGGTTTTTTGATAAAAGAACGCACGCACAAGTACGCAGATGGTGGGGTGAGTGGCAAAGCAAGCAAACTGTTTGCGGGCAATGGGAAGTGGGCGTATCGTTTGCTTATTCTTTTGCCCATTTTGTTTTTTGTTGCTTGGTATATGGGCGGGCACCTATTTGTCACAGACACAAGCGGGTTTGTCTATGCAACCAGAGTGCGTGATATCACCGGGCTTGTGTCGCTTTGGCTGGCTGGATTTGGTGTGATTACCTTGGGGCTGCTCGCTGCCTATGATTTTGGTTTGTTGCGACTTGTCAATCAATATGTTGTTTTGCCTGCGTGCATTGTGATGATTGTGTTTTTTCAAAACGGTATTTTTGCAATCACGGGGGGGAGCAGTGGGTTGTGGAGAGCCTACCCTTATGCCTTGTTTGTGGGGGCAATGCTTGGGTTGTCGTTGGTTTGTATTTGGCGACGGAGTGATTTTGTGTTTTTGGGTGCACAAAAGCCCAAGGTGCCAGACACGCAAGACGGAGAGGACAAAAAGAAAGATGGGTTGTTTGGTAGGCTTGGGTTGGCGTCTTTTGAAAAAGAGCATTTGCCATTTGTGTGGTTGCCCCTTGCAATGCTTTTGGCGACAATGCCCATTATGCTCCCACAAAATTTGTTGCTACCTAAGGGTTATCTCAGTATCTATGAGATTGCCAAATTTGACAAGATACACAGAGCCTTGTTGTATGGTTTGGTGATTGTGCCATTGGTCATTTTTTTGGCGGCTCGCAAACAATCTAGGACTGCACAAAAAGCAATTTGTATGTTTGTGGCTTTTTCGGCACTGATTGCTTTTTCTACTCGTATCAATCTGGATATGTCCATCACAGGTTTGCCGTTGCAACTTTGCAATACGGCGGTGTATATCATTCCTTTGTGTCTTGTGTTTAGGATGAAACGGCTCTTTTACTTCACTTATTTTATCAATGTGATTGGTGCCGTGCTTGCCATTATTTTTACGCCTACTTTTAATACACATTATGGTCTGTATGGTCAGGATGTGTTGCACTATATGTGGTCACACTATGTAGTGTTTTTTGTGCCCATTTTGATGTTGTCTTTTGGGATATATGAGAGACCTACCCTCAAAAGGTGGGGGTACGCCATTGCTGTGTTTAGTATTTATTTTGTAGGGATTATTTTTGTCAACTATTGGTATTTTTCCAAGGGATATGAGACCAACTTTTTCTTTATTATCTCCGATTTTCTGCCCAACAAGTTGGGTGGATTTGGGAGTGCGGTGTACAAGAACTTGGTCAGGTTGACCATCAAGGGCAAAGTGTACCTTGTGCATCCCACCTATCTGGTTTCGTTCTTTGTTGCATTTTTGGCTTTGTCGTTGGTGATGTGGTTTGTGATGAACACACTCAGCAAGTACACCGTGCAAATTGTCCAATCTTTGGATGAGTACAAGCAACATAGGACAGAGCATAGAGAGTTCTTGCAAAAGATTGCCAACCAAAAAACATATGGCGAAATACAAACCACAAGGGGGAGAGAGTTGATGACAATGATACAAGATATGAATCCAAAGAGTATAAAACTAGAAATCACCAACTTCTCCAAAAAGTACAGTGGTGGCAAAGTATATTCTGCCAAGAATGTCAACCTCACGGTGCAAGCAGGGCAAATTTTTGGATTCTTGGGACCCAATGGTGCGGGCAAGTC
>WQZE01000142.1 GCA_009780875.1 Bacillota bacterium
AATCAATGACCTCTTTGGCTTGTCCATTGAAAATCAAATTCAAATCTATTTTCATAAAATCATTCCTTTTGTTGTGTTTATTTGTGATTGTACGCACTCAATGGCAGCACACACAAAACAATTTTTCAACTATGTTTTGAGTGAAGGTTCTTGGTGACCTATTTCTCTGCCTTTTTTATTTTGCATCTTGCAACTTTTTGAGTCTGCGTATATGTCTTTCTTGCTCGCTAAAACAAGATGAAAGAAAGTCTCCCACAAGTTGCAACGCAAGCCCTACCCCCACAACTCTCTCACCGAGAGCCAAGACATTGGCATCGTTGTGCTCTCGTGCCATTTTAGCACTAAAAGAATCACTACACAAAGCACAGCGGATACCCTTGTGTTTGTTGGCAGCAATACTCATCCCAATCCCTGTGCCACAAATCAAAATACCAAGAGAGCCTTTTTCTTGTTGCACCTTTTGGCACACACTATCCGCAACATCAGGGTAGTCACTGCTTGCTGTGCCCACAGGAACACCCAAATCATAAACACTGTGCCCCAAAGATGTCACATATTTTGCTATTTCAGTTTTCAATGCAACCGCAGCGTGATCGCTCCCAATCATTATTTTCATTTTGTACTCCTTGTTGCCATCAATAAACATCCTTGCCCACAAAACCTTTGCCCACTCGCTCTTTGGCAAGTTCATAAATACTTTGCAAGAACTTGGTAGGTCGGCGTTGCCTTTTGAGTTCCAACATCTTTTTGGGGTCATCAATGATGCAATAAACCTCTTGCATCGTGTTGCTCCCTACGATTTCGTCGCTTGCCTCCAAAATATCCATCAAAATATTGGATTCATAAAAACTATACGCCTTGCCACTTGGCACAAAAATCAAATGGTCAATCATTGTCACAAAAATAGAATTGAGTGCAATGGCAACACGGCTTGTTGTCGCTATATCTTCTAGCGAGGGACATAGCGTGCCTGACGGATGATTGTGTGCCAAGATTGCCTTGCTTGCTGCACAACGATGAGCCTTGGAAACAATTTGCCTAGAATCTATCAGCGCAACATTGCCCGCACCATTGGCAATCGGAAAAATATTGAGCACATAATCCGCCGCATCCAAACACACCAAATAGACGCACTCTGTCATTTTGTTTTCAAAATACTCTTTGAGGTACTCCACCGCTTGACTGGTCGTTTGTATCAATTTTTGTTGTCTATTGGCATTTTGAATGCTCACAAAACGAGCAATGGGCAAAACCGATTTGATGGTGTCTACCGCCGCCTTGGTCATCCCTTTGACACGCATCAAGTCATCCGTGCTTGCATAAAACACATCACTAAATGTCCCAAACTCCAAAATCAAGGCGTGTGCAATCTCGTTGGTGTCCACCCTAGGGATACCTGCATACAACAAAATTTCCAAAATTTCGTGCGGTGCAAAATTTTCAAATTCAGGGTCAAGGGCGGCTCTTTTTCGCATCCGGTCTCTCCTACCAATATGATGCCCTTTGGTAGGGGTCGCTATCTCATCATCCTCGTGTGTGGATTGGGCTCCCTCTTGATGCAAAGAATCTGCTTTGGGCACAAGGCCACTCCGTGTCAGCGTTTTTGTACTCTGTATTTTTTGTGGCGCTGTGGATTGCGATGCCGTACTTGGATTGGCTAATGATTGCTGTGCGACATTCTCCACAAGACAAGCACCCTCCTCTCGCTTGGGCTTTGAGGATGCAACGGTGGTTGCTTTGTCAATGTTGTCTGCAATTTGTCTCCGTGCACTGGCACCGACCAAATCTTTGCCCGTTGTGCCAAAAAGTCTTCCTTTGTTTTGCAACTCATCAAATACCGACTTGATCTCATCTTTCTTGTCCATCTTGCACCCCTATGGCAAAACCAACCTTTGGTTTATCAATACTTGGTAAACTTTTTCTCAATGTACTTTACACGCTTATTCAGCATTGTGATACACATTTTGCACATCATCATTCTCTTCAAATTTTTCCAACATCGTTTCAAATCTTTCTTGCTGACTCTCAGACATTGCCGCCGTATTGCTTGGCACCCGCTCTACCTCAGCACTCACAAAAGAAAGCCCCAAAGCCTCTATCCCGTCTCTCACTTGCCCCAAAGCGTTTGGCTTGGTGTAAATCACACACTCTGATTCATCTTCTACAAAATCATCCGCACCAAAATCAATGCACTGCAACATAAACTCATCCATTGCCTTGATTTTTTCTCTCTCTATGACAATGACACCCTTGGTTTCAAACATATAGGACACGCACCCCGTCGCCCCCAAAGAACCGCCATATTTGTCAAAAATATGTCTGACCTCGCCTGCTGTACGATTTTTGTTGTCCGTCAATGTCTCCACAATCACAGCAACACCGCCAATCCCATAGCCCTCATACACAATACTTTCATAATGGATGCTAGCCACCTCTCCACTTGCTTTTTTAATACTACGCAAGACATTATCACTAGGGATATTGGCAGACCTAGCCTTGACCATAATGTCCCTAAGCCGTGCATTGTTCCCCAAATCTGCACCACCGGCTTTGACCGCCACCGCAATTTCCCTGCTAATTTTGGTAAAAGCCTTTGCCTTTTGCAAGTCACTAGCACCCTTTTTGCGTTTGATTTTGCTCCATTTGTTGTGTCCTGACATTTTGACCTCTCTTTCCTATTTTGTTGTACTGCAACACCCTTGGTCCTCAGCAAATCCTGCCATCAAAATAGAGGCAGCAACCGCTACATTGAGTGACTCCACGCATTGCATAGGGATGCAAAGCGTGCTCGTGGCTTGATTCAAAATCTCTTGCTGTATACCATTAGACTCATTGCCCACTACGAGACAAATTTTTTCTTTGTTTCTTTTCTTGTATTCTTTCAAGTAATCTGTGTACCGTATCCCTTGCATATCCGCACAAAGGATTTGATACCCTTGTTGCTTCAACTCTACAATATCTCCCCCAAAAGCAGTGGTTTTGACTTTTGCAAAATTGACATACGCAAAACTAGACATCGCCGACCGAACCACCTTGGGATTGTATGGGTCCACACACCCATTGCATACAATATCCAAAAAACCAAAAGCAGCCGCTGACCGAATCATTGACCCCATATTGCCTGGGTCTTGCACTCTGTCCAAATAAAGCACTTTGCTACACGACACCTCTCTTGCCACAGGCTTTGCAAAAACAGCCACAATGCCCTGGCTCTTTTGGGTATCGCAAAGATGGTCCATTACTTTTTCGTCCACCAACACAAGTTGCCTACTATCCCAAGTAGGGCAGTGGGTATCCAGCCTACCCACCAAGTCCTTGTTATGTTTATCCAAAAAGGCATTGGTCACAAAAATAGATTTGGGTGACAACAATCCCAAGGAATCCAAAACGCCCCGTTTGCCCTCAACCAAAAAAAGGCCCGTCTCCACCCTCGTTTTTTGCAAAAGTAGCGACTTGACCTGTTTTATTTGCTCATTTTTTGTGCTAGTAATCACCATAACCTACATCAAAAGCACCTCAAAGTTTTGACAATCCGCCAAAACACCTTGATGGCATCTTGGCAAGTTGTGCAAAACAACCAAATTCTTTGGTGCCCAAAAGTGGACTATTTTGCCGCTTTTCCCTTTGCTTTTTCGCAAAGTGCAACAAATGTCTTGTTGTCAGAAATAGCAATGTCTGCCAACACTTTGCGGTTGAGGTCAATCCCAGCCACTTTGAGCCCGTGCATAAGTCTACTATAAGACAATCCATTTTGTCTTGCAGCCGCATTGATACGAGCAATCCAAAGTTGTCTAAATTGACGCTTTTTTTGTCTGCGACCAATAAAAGCATACATCTGGGATTTCATGACGGCTTCTCTTGCAATGCGATAACAACGAGATTTGAGCCCCCAGTA
>WQZE01000143.1 GCA_009780875.1 Bacillota bacterium
AGCGGGCGACCGAAGTTCCCCCTACTATGTACTTTGCATAATTATACATTTTTTTGCATAATTATGCGCTACCTCAGGACTACTGTCCAAAATTGCACTACTTTCAGACTGCGTTCAAATTTTGCTCCATCGCTTATCGGTCCGACACCTGTCCGTTTTTGCACACTCCCGTGCGTGCACTGTGGACATTTTTATGCTTTGCAATGTGTTTGCTGTCGCAATGTGTCAAACCTACTTGTCTTGAAAAAATAATTTGGCTACTCCTCGCAGCCGGTGCCTATGCACGCTGTATAAAAAATTTATCTCAACTCGTAGTGCAATTTTGTCTAGTACCTATGCACTTATTATACCATATTCCATCATCTTTGTCAAGCACTTGGTTCATCCCCCAATGCACATATGCACCTATGAAACACCATACATATTTTTAGACTCCGCACCAAGTACCTCCCTTTTTGTTTTTTTGGTGCAACCAATCACCTTTCTTTGGAACACAAAAGACCTTACTGCATCTTGGCAAGGCAGTCCAATTTTTTGTTTTGCAAAAGTGGTTTTGCGTGCACCACTCATAGACAAACTTTCAAAAATTACACTAGGGTGCAAACATTCTAGCATCGTTGCACCTTGGTGATGACTACACAAAGCACACTTCCAATACCCCTTTGTATTTTGCTTGCAAAAATGCGTATAATGCTCATTTGCAACCAAATCATATCCTTGTTTGTGAATGACCTTTTGCAATGGATGCTTGTCCCCTTTGTTTTGCATACGCAGACAAACAGACATGCCAAACCCCTCTACCAAGCCCCTACATTGCTTGCCAATCAATGCCTGGTCTTGTCTCCACTGAAACCTCACAAACGCATTTTTGCTGACCCCATTTTCACAAAGGAATGTAAACTCTTCTTGGGGGTGGTTCCTTTGGCATTGCTCTACGACTTGGTCCTTTTTGTGCATATCGCCCTCCCAGACTACTGCCTATCTATTGCTTGTATTTTTATAGTGATTTTGTCCCAACCAAGGGGGCATCTCTCCAATACACTCATCCCCCATTGGCACCACACTCTGGCGAGCGACCAACAAAGTTTGTCCCCACACTGGTCGTTGGTGTTGTCTAGACTTCTCTCCCTTTTCAAATCAATAAGGTTATCCTGCAAATTTTGGATTGTTTCTTTGTATGCTTACTTTTGGTGCATCCATCCTTTTGTATTATACTCCTTTTGCCCATCTTTTGCGAGCCAAATCACGCCAATTTATAGACAATAATATAGATGTTTTTTGTCCGAAGGATGCACCAACCCTCCAACCTTTGTACATTTGCTATCTTTTTGCAAAAAACCTAACAACACAAGGTTACTCCACACACTCCCACCCTGCCTCATCCTCCGAACAAGAAACCTAACTTGGCACCCAGGGTTGCCCTGCAATACTCGCCATCAGAGTGGAGTCACCGTATCGTACTTTGCATAAAACCAAACTATGTATTCCCAAAATCCTATCTCACCCACACACCACAAAGAATCCCAAGTTACACACACAACACTAAAAAATGTTTAACCACGGTTAAACATCCACAAAGAGCCCCCAATTACACACTCCACAACAATCACACCATCAGCATAGATTGGTTGTGTGTGCTTGGCATACAACCAACATATGTACATATGTACACTATTGAAAAAACTCTCTACCCACACAAAGCGTAGAGAGTTTTTTGCAAATCTGTTTGATGGAGATTACTTCAAGACAGCGGTAGCACCAGCCTCTTTGAACTTTGCAACCATCTCGTCCGCAGCAGCCTTTGGAACGCCTTCTTTGACTGGCTTGGGTGCTCCGTCAACAAGCGCTTTTGCCTCTGTCAAGCCAAGACCTGTCACATCACGAACCACTTTGATGACCGCAATTTTGTTTGCACCCACCTCTTTGAGTTCTACGGTGAATTCTGTCTTCTCCTCAGCCGCTGGTGCTGCACCTGCTGCGGGTGCTGCCATTGCCATTGCAGCCGCTGATACGCCAAACTCTTCTTCTAGTGCTTTGACAAGGTCGTTGAGTTCAAGCACGGTCATTTTCTTGATTTCATCAATAATTTTGTTAGCCATAATATTTATTTCACTCCAATTTTGTTTGTTAATTTTTTTCTTTATTTTGTTTGATTGTGCACGCCTTGGGGTGTGCTGTATTTTTATTTTTTTGGGTCTTGTACCAAAAGCCTTTATGCTTTTTTCTTTGCAGCCTCAGCAAGCACAACCGCAAGATTGCGGATAGGTGATTGCAAAAGTCCAAGTAGTTGTGCCACCAAAATTTCTTTGGATGGAATGTTTGCCACGGCGGTAATGCCTTGTGCGTCAAGCACCTTGCCCTCCACCACACCGGCTTTCATCACGAGTTTTTTGCCTTTTTGTCTCTCGCCCAAAATCCTAGCACCCGCCACAGGGTCGCTATAACCAAACGCAAAAGCACTGGGTCCAGACAACACTTCGTCAGGGATTTTGACCCCCACTTTTTCCAATGCTCTATACATTAGGTTGTTCTTGATGACTTCGTACTCCACATCTGCTTTTCGCAAATCGCTACGCATTTGAGTATCGTCAAGCACGCTAATGCCTCTAAAATCTGCAACGACAATAGATTTTGACTTTTTGATTTTTTCAACCAACTCGTCCACAATCTTGGCCTTTGCTTGTTTTGCCTTATCAGACATCTCTCTCTCCTTGTTTTATTTTTTTATTTTCTTGCAATGGTTTGCAAGCCCATAATCTTTTTTTCACGCTTTTTGCAACAAAAAACCTACGACACGCTCTGTACCGTAGGTCAAAATGCAAATCAAACTCATAATCACACGCAACCAAAAAGGTGTATCCGTGTTTTTTGTCACGCTTTGCATAGGTGTACAAATGTACGCTTGTGCATTCGTGCTTTTTTATGATGCTCTTTGTATTTTGCCTCGGCAAGAGATTAAGAACAGTCTTACAAAAACTGTCGCTTGCTGTCTTTGGCTTGCAAGAAATCTTGCAAATTATTGTTGCTTGTACGATGCTTTGACACCAGGTCCCATCGTCGCAGCGGTGGTAATACTACGCAAGTATTGCCCTTTGGCAGCGGCTGGTTTTGCTTTTACGATGGCTTCCATCAAGGCATTAAAGTTGTCGTGCAGTTTTTCTACTCCAAAACTTTTTTTGCCAATAGGACAGTGAATAATGTTGGTCTTGTCGCAACGGTATTCCACTTTTCCCGCCTTGGAGTCCTTGATTGCTTTGGCTACATCGGTTGTGACCGTATCAGACTTTGGACTTGGCATAAGCCCCCTAGGTCCAAGTATTTTTGCCACTCTACCCATTTGTCCCATCATATCAGGGGTGGTGATACACACGTCAAAGTCAAGCCAGTTCTCATTTGCAATTTTTGTAATAATGTCCTCAGCACCCACGATATCTGCACCTGCTTTGGTTGCAATGTCTGCCTTGTCACCTTTTGCAATGACAAGCACACGCAACTTTTTGCCTGTACCGTGCGGCAACACAACGGTGCCACGAACTTGTTGGTCCGCTTGCTTGGTGTCAACGCCTAGCCTGATATGAAGTTCTATGGTCTCGTCAAACTTGGCGGTCGCTGTCTCAATGACTTTTGCCATTGCTTCTTTGGATTCATATACTTTGCCGGTCTCAATTTTGGATACGGCTGCCTTATATTTTTTGCTTTGCCACATAGTTAGTTGCCCTCCACTGTTACGCCCATACTGCGAGCCGTTCCTGCAATCATTGACATTGCTTGCTCAACACTGCTTGCGTTGAGGTCAGGCATTTTGGTGGTTGCAATATCTCTGAGTTGCGCTTGGGTCAACTTTGCAATTTTGTCTTTGTTGGGTTTTGCACTAC
>WQZE01000144.1 GCA_009780875.1 Bacillota bacterium
GACTTGCCCGCACCGTTCTCTCCCATCAATGCGTGCACAGTGCCTGGTCTGAGTGCCAAAGAGACATTTTGCAACGCCTTGACCTCACCAAAAGATTTTGAAATATTTTTGAGTTCTAGCAAATAGGGCGTGCTTGCCTGACTACTCTCCAAGGGTTTTGCATCCTCTCCTGGATTTGCAAGCATTTCTGCCACATTGTCTACCACACTTTGCTTCGTTTCTATGATTTCGTCCATTGTCAAAATTCTCCCAAGAAGTGCATATGCCCAAAAGACATATGTAGAAAAACATTGAGACACAACCGCAATAAAATGATTGCAGTTGTGTATCAACGCTTGTTTTATTTTTATTGATTATAGTGGCAAGTATGGGATACGCACAACACCAGGTTTTGCACTGTATTGTGAACCCGTTGGCAAGCCCTCTTTCAAGTCCTTGTCGGCATACGCAGCATCCGCAAAATCCGTAGCAGCAAGGGCGTCTTTGAGACTACCCACTGTAATTTTGTCTCCATCTTTGGTCACAGCCTTGTCAGCAATGTTGGCAAGCGCCTTGGCCATCAAATCACCTTGTTGTTTGACGGTCGCAAGCATTGTACCATCTTTCACCGCTGCGACAGCATTGGGCAATGCATCCACACCCAAAATTTTGACTTGCTTTGCAAGTTCACCAAGTGCCTCTACCGCACCCAAAGCCATATCATCGTTGTTTGCAACCACAAAACTATATTTGTTTGCGTCCACACCAGGTGCTGCAAAATTGTCTTTGCCTATACCATTGATTGTTTTGATAGCACCACTACTTGACCACTCCGAACCTACACCGCCCGCAGTCACCACTGGGTACACATCCGCTCCTGTCTCAGGGTTTTCTGACCCAATATCAAAATTGATAGCAAGGGTGATTTGGTTTGGGTTGATGGTGGTGTCACCTTCGTTGAACTCTTTGAGCATTTGGTTGGCTGATTGAATCCAAGTGAAAGTACGGTACCTAGCATCAGGATTGGCAACATCGCCGTACAATACCATAGCCTTGACGGTCACATCCTCCTCACCTTGTCCAAAATTGTCAATCAAGTATTTTGCCACTTGGGTACCTTGCATCGCACCGCCACCATCCAAGTCGCTACCTACATACAAAGTGTCATTTTTCTCATACTCATAAGATGCATATTGTTTGTTGAAAAACACCACAGAGGCTCCACTGTTTTTGGCAACCTCATCTCTGATTTCTTGTGTCGCCACATCGTTGACAGGGTTGACAATCAACATTTTTGCACCCGCAGCCAAAGCATTTTTGATTTGCTTGATTTGGTCGCCTTGATTGTTTTTGCCGTCATTAAAATGCACTTTCAAATCAGTCTTGCCAAACTCGGTAGCCAAAGCATCTCTCACCGTTGTGACATAGGCATCCGTAAAGTCATAGACAAAAATCTCTACATCATAACGCTCTGTCTTGCAAGCAGCCAACAGCCCGATGGAGCCCACGAGCATCAATGCCCCAAGCAAGATGGCCATCATCTTTTTTTTCATAATCTTTTCCCCTTTATTTTTCAAAAGCAACTTTTGCACTTTTGAACAAATACATACTCTCTCTGCGGCTTTGCGACCGCTTGTGTGACTTTTGCTTTATCAAAAAGGTTTAACAATAAACATTTTTGATAAAATAAAGATTGCTTATCCAAAATTTTTTTGAAACCACAATCAATCAAATCACTTTCAATAGTTTACCACAATACAAACAATTTGTCAAGTGTTTTTGAAAAGTTTTTTGCATTATCTTGCCATCACTCTTTGCAATGCTATACTGAGCCCGGGTACAATCAAAGGCATCACCACAAGATTGGTCACAATATTGGTCACAAAAAAGGGCAAACCGTTGAGATACCGTATGGCAAAATAAACCTCAAACTGCGGATCCGCAATCCCTCTAAATACGACGGTCTCACAAAAAGTGGAAACAAAACCAAACCCCAGCACAAATATCATCCCTACAATGACCGCCAGCACACACCGTGCCACCAAGTCTTGCTTTTGATTTTGTGGATTGGACACAAGCCTACACGCACCTCTCACGCCAAGGCACAAGCACGGCCAATATAGTAGATAAGTCAACACCCACCAAAGAGCAAAACCCCAAAGCAAAATTTCCACAAACACAAAACAAAAAGCAACCATCATCAACTCGTGCACACGCAACACAACAGCATAACTCACAAATAAACTGGTCACCACCTCCACATTGGGGATAGGAATGACCCATTTGCAAAGGTTGAGCATAGCGGTCATCATCGCAAGTTGGCAAAGTTTTTTTGTACGCATTTTACTTAGTTTTTTGCTTGTTTGGGTGTGCAAACGACGCTGCAAGTCACCCTTCCCTCATCTTTTTGTGTCGTGGTACGCCTGAGCATACATCTCGTATAAAGACCTTTGAGTGTGCCGTTGTACAAAAAGCAACCCGTCATATATCCATAGTTTCCCACAACGGGTTGGTCGCTGTCATCAAAATACAAATCTTGCGTGCGATACGGCGGGCAATACTCTTGCAAAACAAATCCCTTGCCCTCGTACTTGGCTATGACCTCATACCACTCCATATCCGTATAGTCCCCGCCGGTATGCACATCAAAACTGCCATACCTGTCACTCGGTTTTATGAGCCACTTGTCTTTGTGGTTGAGCACGGCAATTTTGTCATACTGCCCATACTCCAACTTGTAAGTCTTGGGTATGTGTTGCTCCACAAAATCATTTTCCTCTTTTGTCAACAAGGCTTTGATATAAGGGTCTCGCAACAACCTAAAAAGATTTTTGTCGTGAATTACCTGTGTCCTAAACGCACCAATCAAACAAACGGCGTCGTCCCTCACGGCTTGCAAAAACGGCTTGATGGTGTCGTATTTGTCCATGCACTCGCTGGTCACCGCCCTGCGATAGATGGCATCAATCTTGCACCCATCTTTGTTGGTCAACACCTTGCCGTCATAACGGAGCGTTGTGATATCTTCTATCACACAAGTATAGCCCGCTTTTTCAAAAGCCTTGGCAAATACGCCAAACTCACTTTTGGTACCAATGTCCAAAAAGTCAACAATGGCAATCGTGGGTTTGCCTACATTCTTTTTGACCTTTTTGGTTTGCAAATACTCCTTGTACAAATCCGCAAAGGATTGCACCCAACTATCAAAAAGTTCAAAGGAGCGTATTTGGTGCGTTTGCCCCATCTTGGCATACAATTGACTATTTTTCCAAGCGTTGTAGATTTCTCTGTCTTCATTCATCGCCGATGCACCATCCGCATTGAACTCACAAAACTTGAAATCCAAACTCTCCTCATCCAAAAAAATGTCCAACCTGCAAATGGGCAAGTTTTGTGCATATTGTTTGGGCAACAAAATGAGTTGTTTGAGTTTGTCCGCAAAAGGAAACATTGCTTGCAATTCGGCATCCGTCAAATACCGCTCAATGATTTTTGACAAAATGCTATGCGTTGTTTCCAAGGCTTTTTGTACGACCTCAAAACTCCTAGGCGTATGCATTTTGGGCATTGCCATCATAGACAATTGCCCTCTTGTAAAAGTTGCCGTAGAATTTTTGATATACTCTTTTGCGACCGCCATATCTTTGGCTGCCCCTACTCTGTCGGATTCAATGTTTGCCAAATACTCTTGTCTTAGTTGTTTCATAAAATATTTACTAGGATACAAATAGGCACACAACTCAATCTCTTGTGCTCATTTGATTCAGTATCCGCCTCCACTCTTCCATCTTTTTGCCGTAAACCTCGGCTTGTTCACCCTTGTCTGTCAAGGACTCCCACGCCTTGGCCGCCTCTTGCCTTGTGACTTTGGAAGCCATCTCAAC
>WQZE01000145.1 GCA_009780875.1 Bacillota bacterium
GAAAAAGCGATTGTGGATGTGGTAGGTCAATTGAAAGCCAAAAATCACCCCCTAGGCACGCCCGCCAAGGCACTGATTGATTATGTCAAATTGGTTGTGCAAGGCGTTGAGACCGTATCCATTGTGCGGGGGGATGCCAAGAGTTATCATATTGCCGCCGCCTCTATTGTGGCAAAAGTTCATAGAGATAGGCTTATGCAACAAGTCCATACACAGTATCCGCACTATGGATTTTTGACCAATGTGGGATATGGTTCCAAACAACACAGGCAAGCCATCCAAGACTTTGGGATTTGTCCTTTGCACCGCCATACTTTTGTCAAAAAAATTTTGGCAGAGCAAAAGGTGGGTGTGTAATGCAAGGCGACAATCAAAGAGTGGGCAAATTTGGAGAGACCCTGGCACAAGAATATTTGATACACCAAAAATACCAAATTTTGGAGACCAATTATACCGTTTTTTGTGGAGAGATTGATATCATTGCTTTGCAAACAACGGGCACCAAAGACAAAAAAAATGCAAAAAATGCGGTAGATACCCTTGTGTTTTTTGAAATCAAGACAAGAAAAAGTGACAAATACGGTTTGCCAAGTGAGGCAGTAGGGCGTGCAAAACAACGCAAGATTGCCAGTGTGGCAAGTCACTATATCAAGCACAAAAAATGCTTTGATTGCTCCACAAGATATGATGTCATAGAGGTGGACCTTGCAGGAACCATCCGTCACATAGAAAACGCATTTGAAAGCAGTTTGCGTATATAAAAGGGATATTTGTGGTGCCATAGAGTGCCGAATAATATAAATGGAGAAACATTATGTTTGGAAAGAAAAAGAAACTAGAAGAAGCAAAACAATTGTCAAACAAGGCTATCAAAGACATTACCAAAAATGATTGGGACCACGCTATCCAATTGTACCACGAGGCGTTGGCTATCCAAGAAAAAATTGTTGGAGAGAACCACATTGACACAGCAGAGACCTACAAAAACCTTGGGCTTGTTTACAAGTTTAAAGGCGACTATGCAGAGGCAATGTCTTGGTACCAAAAATCTCTTGCATCCTATGAGTCTGCAAAAGATGCAAATCCTCGTATCATTGCACAAGTGCGTGAGACCATTGCTACCATAGAAAAAGGACCACAACAATAATCCAAGCGGACTTTGGGAAAATAAATTTTTCCTTTTGCGATTTGTGCAGTGCGTGCAGTTTTTGTATGCGTGCACAAGTCGTGGACGGATTTGCAAAGGTAGATTTTTTTGTCAAAACCAAAAATTTGTGAAAACTGTGTGCAAAAAAGGTTGCTTTTTTTTGCAAAATTTGTTATAATCATTGTGAAATATAAAGGGTACTATTTTACATATTGGTAGATATGGTGTGGCAGTCTTTTGATTGCTGAGAGTATTTTTGATGGATACGGTACTAGGTATGTAGCAATGGGTTGTCACATTTTTGGATGACACTTTGTTGTTGTTTTGATATTTTATGCACGGCACAAAGGGCACCCTTGATTTGTGTATCTTTGGCGTGTGGTGATGGAGAGATATAATTTTTATGACAAGACAAGAGAATGTAAAAGACAATGCAGTGGCAAAAAAGCACGAAGGACTCCGAGTGATTTTTTTGGGTGGACTTTGTGAGATTGGCAAAAATATGACCGCCCTTGAATACGGCGATGATATTATCGTGGTGGATTGCGGTTTGACTTTCCCAAGCATTGATATGCCTGGGGTGGACTTGGTCATACCTGATATTACTTATTTGGTGGAGAACCGTGATAGAGTGCGTGGTATCGTTTTGACGCACGGCCACGAGGACCATATCGGTGCAATGCCCTATGTGCTCAAAGACCTCAATGTGCCTGTTTTTGGCACCAAGATTACTTTGGCATTGGTAGAGGGAAAATTGCGTGAGCACAAACTTGAAAATTTTGTGCTCAATACGGTCGCACCCAAACAAGTGGTGCCCTTTGGCAAGAGTTTTAGGGTTGAGTTTATCAGAGTCAACCACTCCATTGCGGGGAGTTGTGCTTTGGCAATCAATACGCCCGTGGGTGTGGTTTTTCATACAGGGGATTTCAAGATTGACTTTACACCTGTGGACGGTGCCATTGCTGATTTGCCACGCATTGCAGAGATTGGCAAACACGGCGTGCAACTGTTGTTGTCAGAGAGTACCAATGTGGAACGCACGGGTCACAGTATGAGTGAGGCGGGCGTGTACCGTGGTCTCAATACGATTTTCAACGACAATGAGGGTAGGCGAATCATTATTGCTACTTTCTCCTCCAATATTCACCGCATACAACAAATCATTGATTTGGCGGTCAAATACAAACGCAAGGTTGCGTTTAGTGGACGGAGTATGCTCAATGTGGCAGAAATTGCCGCCAAGATTGGCGAGCTACGCTATGACAAGGATATTGTCGTAGATATTGACCGCATCAAAAATGTTGCCGACAAGGAACTCATCATTTTGGCAACGGGCAGCCAAGGTGAGCCAAGTGCGGCACTCACAAGAATGTCTACCGATGAGTTCAACAAAGTGACCATTGGTGCCAATGATACCATTATCATCAGTGCAACTCCCATACCTGGCAACGAGCGTATGGTGTCCAATGTGGTCAACAACTTGTACCGCAAAGGGGCAAGGGTGGTGTACGAATCCTTGGCGGAGGTGCACGCAAGCGGACACGCCTACCAAGACGAACTCCGTATGATGTACTCTTTGTTGAGACCCAAATTTTTTGTGCCCATTCACGGTGAGTACCGCCATCTCAAAAAACACGCAGAGATGGCAATGAGTATGGGGCACCCACCACAAAATATCTTTTTGGGTGATGTGGGCAATGTGGTGGAAGTCACCAAAAGCACCATCAAACAAGTAAACAATGTCCCAAGTGGATATTTGTTGGTGGATGGCTTGGGTGTAGGCGATGTGGGCAGCACGGTACTCCGTGACCGCAAACACCTCAGCGAAGATGGTATGTTTATGGTGGTGCTGGGCATCGATAGACGCAATGGCGAACTGACCGCCCTTGATGTGACAAGCCGTGGCTTTGTCTATATCAGAGAAAACGACGACCTCTTTGAGGGTGCAAAACAGGTCATCAAAGACCTCTATGAGGCACTTGACCAAAAAGAACTTGCAGACTGGGGCAACCTCAAAAACACCATCCGCAAAGATGTGGCAAACTACCTCTTCAAAAAAACCCAACGCCGTCCAATGATTCTCACAATGATTTTGGAGAGTTGAGACCCGCCCAATACCAAAGAAAAATCCCCCAGAAGTTTTTTACACAAAAGATAAGTTGAAACAAAAAACAAATCATCACAACTACAAAGGTGTACAAAATGGAAAAACAGACAAAAGCAACACAAGGAAAAACGCTTGCAAGAAAAAATGCAGCAACCCACTGTGTCTACCCATCGGCAACCTAATCAACCACAAGTCAAAAAGCAATTGCTCATTTTGGGCAATGGCTTTGATTTGTCTTGTGGACTCAAATCAAGTTACAAAGACTTTTTTGAGGCGTGTATCAAAGGCAAGTTTGAAAACGATTGGCTTGATTTGATGATAGATATTTTGGTTGAGGGAGAGGGTATCTTGAAAGCATTGGTTGAAGAGTGTGAGTTTATGGACAAACCGATAACTGCTTCCGAATGGGCGTCTTATCATAAAATTAACCGTTGGGATGATTTCTTAAAAGATAAATGGGGCGGTGTTATCAAAAAAGTGGAGAGATTGGGCATAATCCAAAGTTTTGCTTTGAACCCAATACACAAGATTGCTATACACGCACAACGGGCTTGGGAGAAATTTGATCAGGAGGTTCGTTTTGTGAGGGATA
>WQZE01000146.1 GCA_009780875.1 Bacillota bacterium
CCACCTTGCTTTGTCTCATCCGCCACGCCAATCAATCCAAGCACCACGCCCTCACACACGACCACCACGACCGTTTTACCAAGCGACTCCAAAGCATCTATCGCCTGAGGGAGGCAAGGCTCCCAACAAGGCGCCACCTCTTTTGCAAGCCTACTACTGCCTACAAAAACCGTTTTGCCCTCACACTTGGCACGCACACCTTTGCCTGCCAAACTCTCAAACGCAGATATTTCACTCGCTACTACCCCACAATCTTGGGCGTGTGCAATGATTGCCTTGGCAATGGGGTGACTGCTGCCGCTTTCCACACTCATTGCCAACCTGAGGATTTCTTTGATAGTATCACCGTTTGCTTGCTTGCACTCACTCTCTACCACCACTTGCACATCGGTCACTTGGGGAGTTCCTTTGGTCAAAGTCCCTGTCTTGTCAAAGACCACTTGGCTCACACTGCCAAGTCTCTCCAAAGCCTCTCCACTTTTGATAATCACACCTCTCTCAGCACCTTTGCCCGTCCCCACCATCATAGCCGTAGGGGTAGCAAGACCCAAAGCACAAGGGCACGCCATCACAAGTACCGCAATAAAAATTTTGATTGCAAAAGCCCCATCCTCCGCCACCATCCACGCTACCAACGCAATGCTTGCAATCAACAAAATCGCAGGAACAAACCACTTGCACACCTTGTCAGCAATGCGTGCAATGGGTGCCTTTTTGCTTTGGGCATCTTCTACCAACCGAATGATTTGATTGAGCACGGTGTCTTTGCCCACTTTGGTGGCTTTATACTTGATGACGCCATCCAAGTTGATGCTTGCGCCCACAACCTGGTCTCCCACCGTTTTGTGCACGGGCATACTTTCCCCACTCAACGCACTCTCGTCCACACTTGCATAGCCCTCCAAGACCACTCCATCCACCGCAAACTTGCCACCCGCCTTGCACACCAACACATCGCCCACCACAATGTACTCCATACCAATCTCTTGCAAAACCCCCTCTCGCTCTACAAGTGCTTGGTTGGGCACAAGTCCTATCAGTTTTTTTACGGCCTGACTTGCCTTGCCCTTGGCACGACTCTCCAAAAACTTGCCCAAAGTAGAAAAAGCCAAAATCAAGCCCGCTGTCTCAAAATAAAACTCAAAATGCACGCCCCTTGCATACACAAGCACAAGCCCCACCAGACTATATACAAAAGCGGACAATACGCCCAAGGCAATCAACGAGTCCATATTGGGGCTCCCCTTGCAAAGCCTAACCACCCCTTTTGCAAAAACACCCCAACACGCAACCATCACGGGCATCACGAGCACAAATTGCACTGCTCCACCCCATTTTGGATTATGCATTGGGTCAAGATTGTGTGGCAACCCCGCAAGCATTGGCAACATTGCAAACAACAACAGTGGCACCGCAAACCCAAAAACCACACACATTTTGACTTTTTGGCGTTTGTGCACACCCTCTACTGTGTGTCCCTCCTTGTGCACCTCAATCAAAAAGCCCGCCCCACGCACGGCACGCATCACCTGCTCATCAAGCATAGTGGCATCCGCACCATCCCACGCTACCACAAGTTTTTGCGTCAACAAATTGACACTTGCTTTGTCCACCACCCCCAACTTGTTGGCGGCTGTCTCTACGGACATTGCACAAGCAGCACAACTCATTCCGCCCACTTGATAGACTCTCTCCATCATACACCCCCTTTGCACGCTCCTTGTGACACATCCTTGCGTACACTTTGCCATCACACACCTTTACAAACCGTTTCCGTTTATGCTCACTCTTCTTTGCCCATCTTGCAATCGCACACACCACTGTGCAACCTCTCTTTGCAAGAGCCAACCACAACGATACCCCTTACCCAACACCTCACGCAAAACCACATACCTTGTGCAAGTACTTGCAACTCTTTGCTTTGGCTACCAAAGCACCACACCTTGTGCATCAATTTGCTTTTTGAGTTCTTGGTTGCCAATCTCTTGGTACTTTATCAAGTCAAACTTGTACGGAGTCGGTAGTTCGTCCAATAGGCAAAACAACCGTCCCATCTCCGTCTCCCCCCAAATCGCCAAATCAATGTCGCTATATGGTTTGTGCGTACCCTTCGCCCTAGACCCAAAAATCACACATTTTGTCACGCCTTGCTCTTTCAAAATGCGTTGGATACGCTCCATCTCTTTGTCCGTCAATCCAAACTTCATTTTTGTGACCTCAAAAACTTGCACAATTTTGCAAGGGCTGGACAATATCTTTTTTGGATATCTCTCAAAATTTTGTCTGTCTGTGCTTGGTCATACATATGCACCGTGCAATTGCGTGCCTCCAACATATCCACGAAAACCTGCCCATCCTCAATCACTTGTGCAACAAATGCCTCTTTGATGGTATCCCTAGGCACCGCCCTAAACACAACCCCAGCGTACTCCAAATAGTCCTTCATTGTCTTCCACGCCAATTCAAAAGCAATTTCAAACCGCTTGACAAAAGCCTCTCGCAAGGTAGGTTCAAACTTGCCCTCAAAATTGACCTTGTCAATCTCTCCCAACAAAGCATACGCCTTGTCCAAATTTTCAAACCGTTGCTTCCATCTGATTGCTTGACCGTCCATTACAAAATCTCCTTGTCGCCCCTTTGGGCTACCCAATCTCTTTATGCCCTTGTATGCTTATTATCTTTTTCCACAGCACCCCACAACCCCCTTTGGGTCGTTGTTCAAAATCTCACCCAATGTGTAATGCGTACCGTACTTTTGCCACCGCTTCCTTATACGATGACTACCCGTGTTCTCTTATGTTCTACCCTGCTCTTTCCTTTGCTCACCAAACCCCACTCACACTCTCTCAAATGTCAACAGCCTGTCACGCCAATACGCATACTGCTTTTGTCGTGCCACAATCTCGGCGGGCAGGCCTTGTTGCAAATCCGTGGTCAAGGCGTCAAACTTGTCAAGGATGGATACAATGCGGTGCTGGACTTGAAGTGGCGGGATGGGGATTTTGACCTTTTTGAACTTTTCCATATCCACAGATGCAAAGCCTGACATATGGGTGTTTTGCTTGCACCAATTGCCCAACACAAAACAATAATGAAAAAAGAACTTGGCGGTCATTTGATTTTGGTACGATTTACGAATTTCCAAATTTGTAAATTGTTGATTCGCAAGCGAATCAACAAGGATCATTGCGTACTCCCCAATGGTTGCCGTAGTGGCCATAATTATAGATTCTTTGGCAAAAAGCCCTTTGCCCTTGACTGCTGTTGCATTGATTTTTTGGATACTCCCGGACAATCTTTGTCCATTCATTCGTAGGTCTTCCATCCTAAACCAATCCACCACCCCATCTGTCCAAAATTCCTTGTTGGCTTTGCTCGGCGTATACCCGCCCCGAAAATTGCATAACTCCTCCAAACTCACCCAACGCACGCCCCACGCACCTTGCTGGCAAGATGGGTCATTTGCCGTTTCCGTGCCCACTTGCGGGCGAACACAGTTCGCCCCTACTATATCTTGCGTGTTTGCCCCTACCATACCTTGCGTGTCTACAAATCCAGTCGTACTTGGCGTGCTTGACAATCCCATCGCACTTGCTGCGTCTACCAATGCTTGCACACCGGCCTTGCTTGGCAGGTCTTCCGCATTTACTTGTCTTGCCGCGCTTGGCTCCAACAAAGCAAAAATGTCCAAAAACCAATGGAGAGATTCAAGGTTTACCCCCCCCCCGTTCACAATTTGTTCATCAAATGTCAACAGTTTGTCCCTATAATATTGGTACTGTTGCACACGGGCTTTTATCTCCGCAGGCAACCCTTGTTGCAAATCCGTGGTCAAGG
>WQZE01000147.1 GCA_009780875.1 Bacillota bacterium
AAGGATTTTGTGGTCAATCGCAAAATCCGCCCAACACCGCTTGCGTACACCACCATACACCCCAAGCCCTTTGTGGACACCACCACTACGCAAATGACCTTGGATGCCTTGGGGGGTAGTGCACAACCGCAGCGTGGCAAGCAAGACAACAAGACACCCGCCACCTATGTGGTTTTTGATTTGGAGACCACGGGTATTGGGGAGAGCAGGAACCACATTTTGGACATTGGTGCCGTCAAAATTGTGGATGGCGTGATTGTGGAGACCTTTGAAAGTCTTGTGGACCCACTTTGCAAAATTCCGCCTGAGAGCATTGAGATACACCATATCACGGATGCGATGGTTGCGGGGCAACCCACCATTGAGCCCGTGTTGCTTGACTTTTTGTTGTTTGTGCAGGGGGCAACTTTGGTGGCGCACAACATTGATTTTGATTACAATTTTGTTGCCTACCACGGCAAAAAATTTGATATGTATTTTGAGAACCCACGCCTTGACACCTTGGCAATGGCAAGGAGACTGTACCCACGCCTTGCCAACCACAAACTGGGCACGATTTGTGAACACCTGGGTATTGTCAACAATACAGCCCATAGAGCCCTCAGTGATGCGGTAGCCACCGCACACGCCTTTTTGCAAATGCAAACGGTCTAGTCATAATCACAACCATCACAACCATCATAGTCGTAGGCATAGAGGGCAAGGGTGCTGTATAGCCTATATATTTTTGTATAGGGGTGTTGTATGGCAATCTATGTTTATTGTATATAGAAAAACAAAGGGCGGGCGAACGCAGTTCGCCCCTACATAGATAGGGTACCACAAAACAAGTACGAAAAAAATTTTTGCACAAAAAGATTTGATTTGATACAAAAGATATCGTAGGGTGTAATTTGGGTTTAGTGTCATTTGGTTTGGTGCAAAAAGATTTTGTAGGGGCGAACTGTGTTCGCCTGCCTAGGGGTGGATTGGCAAGAAATCCCGGCGAGAAAAAACAAATCAAGGTGTCCATACAATAAATGGATGATATGCGTGTTGAATGGTGTGTAGGGGCGAACTGTGTTTGCCCACTGTTGGAGTGTGTGAGATATAGGAGAACTTGGGGGCAAAGGAGAGTTGCTTTGTATACGGATTGTCACAATTTTTGATTTGGGGCATATATCCATAGTTGCAAGACTTGCTTGGGTAGGGGGATGTATGGATGCATTGGGGTAGGGGGTTGGCTAAGAGATTGGCAAGGCATACAAAAACAATGGTGAAACAATACCTATCAAAAACAGTGGATGGCTTGGGGTGGGGTGTTGCAAGGCGTGTTGGCGGGGTTGTTGGGGTGCACAAAACGACAAGGTAGCAAGCAAAAACAAAAAAATGCAAAAAAGTGGTATACAAATGAAAAATTTATACATAATATTCCTATATGAAATGTGTACAAATCGTAAAAACAAGGTGTAATTGTGTACAAAAAGTGAATTTTTACACGCAATTTGGCAAAAATAATGCAAAACTATTGCCGAATTGTGAAAAATATGTGAAATTCCTTGCAAAAATTTGTAAAATGTGCAAAAAATAGTTGACAATCATACACATTTGTGTTACAATTTATACAAATCATATTGCACAAATTTATCATTTTTTGCAATATGTCCCAATTTTGGTTTGTCCATCTGGTGCGGGGAATGGCGGTATTTACCATCATACCGCCAAAGCAAAGATGAAGCAAATATGTAAAAACCGCCCTTGGGTCAAAACCTTGGGGCAATGGAGCGGGGAAACCGCAAAGAGGAGTAAAAAATATGCAAAACAAAAAGACAAGCAGATTGCTATCTTTTGCTGTTGTGATTGCATTTGTCCTAATGGCAAATCTTGCTGTTAGCGGCCTTGTGCTAAAAACCAACCGTGAAATGAAAGCGGCTGCAGTTGATGCAAAACTCGGCAGAGTGACCGATATCAAAGTCGGCGACTATGTTGAAATGGGTAAAGGTCTTGACGACAAACCTATTATGTGGCGTGTAATCACAGATGACGCTGGTGACTTGTTGCTTCGTAGCGATAGGGCTTTGGCTGACACAGATGGTTCTACACTCTATATGCCTTTTGACGACCCAAGTATTGCGTATGGCACAGCGGGTTATGCAGGCAATGTGGCGTCTACCAACTATGTCAACACAAGCATTGGTATCCAAGCAGGACACGAGAACCAAGCCAACGCAGATTTGCTCAAAAAATATGACCGGACAGTGACTGGAACCAACCTATGGGGTCAATCTTCTATCCGTGCGTGGTTGAATGACGGGTTTATGAACCAAGCGTTTAACGAAGACGAGCAAGCAATGATTGTTGACAAAGCACAAAAACAAATCGTATCTTGGATTGATGCAAGCGACGACAATACTTTGGCACAAATCAGAAGCAACAACGGTATTGCTGCAAGCAAAATTGTTGATGATACACAACGCTATGCGCAAAAAACTGCGAATGCAAAAAATATTAACCTTATTACAAAAGACAAGACAAACGACGGTACCGATAAGAGCACTTTGGTAAATGGTGTTGTTGATAACAAATATTTTGGTGAGAATCATTCTTTGACCGAAGAGAACCCAAAT
Organism: Bacillota bacterium; assembly: GCA_009780875.1. Taxonomy (GTDB): domain Bacteria; phylum Bacillota; class Clostridia; order Christensenellales; family Pumilibacteraceae; genus WQZE01. The sequence continues at coordinate 2,607 of WQZE01000147.1, forward strand.
GCGGGCGTAAGCAATGCATACAAGGGCGAAGGCGGTCTAACACAAAACTCATTGCTAGATGGTTTTGGTTACACAATCAAAGACAAAGTAACAATGCAAGACCTTTCACAAATTCAAGTATTGCAAGCAGGTACAGACAAAGAAGTTTTGCGCAACGCAAACGGACAAGAGTATGGTCGTGTATTGCAACCAAACTATAACCCAGCCAACAGTGTCAATGGTGATGCAAATCAAGGCAGAGCAAGTATTATGACTCGTTCACCAGCAACGATGGCGGATTTGACTCGTAGCAATGAACAATGGAACTTTGCTGGTCGTACCGGTAGCGCTATCCGTGTTATGGCGGGCAAAGCCTATACAAACTCTGCAACGGGTGCAACGGCTATCGGCCCAAACAAGTTCTGGGATTTGGACTCAGCAGGTCGTGAAAAAGGCTGGTCAATGGCTCCAACCATTTGGATCAGCAAAGCAGATGCAGCAAATTTTGCTCACGAGTATGATGCAAGCACCAACCCAGGCGAAAAAGAAAACTACAAAATCTTTACAAACAATGAAAGCGCTGTCAATGACCAATCGTTGTCAGGCACTATGACCTCACACAAAATAGGTATTGCTGATACAAAAATTGCTGGTACAACACAAGAAGGTAACAGCAACTTGGTAACAGATGATACAGCACAACCACTTGTATACCTTGCAAAAACAGACCTTGAAATCACGGGTGTAATCAATGATATCATTGGTACTGACGGAAACTTTTCAGGAAATGATACAATCACTGACATTAGACTAAACGGCGTAGGTGCGTTCCCAAGAGGATTGCAAATCGTTGTAGAAAACGCAGCTGCTCCAACTTCAAGAAAAGTATCTATCATAGGTGCTGCAGGTCTTGTTGACTTGAAAGACAGAACCGTAAATACCAAGGGCTTTGAGTTCCAAGTAGCCATTGATGCAGATACTATTGATGGTACCAAAACTGTTACAACAGCAATCTCTCTTGATGTCACCAAAGGTGACCCATCTTGGGTGGGTGGAACGCTTGCAAAACGCAATGCAACCACAGGCAACCTTGTTTACTCCAAGAATCCAGGTGGGGCAGCAGACAACAGTCTTGTCTATGGTCCTGCAAGCAACATTGTTTTTGACGAAAGTACAAGATTTACAACCTTTGCGGCTATCACAGACGAAGACGAGATGGTTGACAATGTCTTTGCA
>WQZE01000148.1 GCA_009780875.1 Bacillota bacterium
CTTTGCCAACTACCAACGCACTGCCTACACTGTCAATTTTGACCTCAACGGCGGCGACGGAGCATTGTCACCCGCACAAGTGCCCGTGGGCGAGAGACTGGCAAGACCTCAGAGTCCTAGCAAGAGTGGCTTTGTGTTTGTGGGTTGGTCAACAACGCAAAGCGGTCAAAGTTTTTATGATTTTGGCGTTGTTGTCAAGGAGGATATGGTGTTGTATGCACAGTATCGCAAAGTCGTGAGCGATACAGGGTTCCAAATGATAAGAAGTAAAGAACTCATTGTGGATAGAAATAATGTCAAGGGTGATACCATTAATTTTGCAAGTCAAGGGATTCGTTTTGATGACCTCAACGCACTTGGGTATACAACAATGAGAGTGGATTTCTCCTTGGAGGCACATAAAATCAACGATGGAGAGCAACGCATTTTGATATACTATGTGTCACAAGAGGTATATGACCAGTCTTGGAGATTGTCAAAAAATTGGACAACACTCAAAGGAACTTGGTCCTATCGTATTGATGGGGTTACGGGTGGCGATACTGTGATGTATTACTGTACAAAAGGGATAGGAAACACCGAATGGGCAACGAGAAATGTACAACTAAGAATCCAATTTTTCAAATATTAGAACTTGAATTTTTGAGATAGGCGTACAAAGCAAACAAAGAAAACCGGGACAGAGCAAAAAAATAGCAAAGCAAGTAACCCTACCAAGTAATGTGGTGGGGTTGCTTTGCGGATAAACGGCTGTTTTTTTGCACTTTTTTTGACAAACCGGGCAAAATGGCTAGTATGCATCAAATTGCAAATACTAGGGGTATGAGATTTGCAAAAAATTTGTTGTTGTATTTGAGTGCTTTTGTGCCGATGTATTTTTTGATTGTGGTGCGGCTTGTTTTGGATATGGTATTTGAAAATATTCGGGGCAATGGGTTTGTGTGGTTTGAGATTGTGTTGATGGTGGTGTGTATGGGAGCGGGTGTGTGGGGACTGTTGCTTGGTACTTGTCATAGTGTGGAGGAGAGTTTGCAAATCAAGGTGGAAAGTGCACAGAACATCACAGACAAACATTTTTTGGGGTATTTTAGTATTTTTATTTTGTTTGCTTTGTCGTTTGATTTTTCGCACGCTAGTATGTTTTGTATCTTTGTTTTTATTTCTATTTTTGTGGGTGTGGTGTATATCAAAAATGAGTTGTATTATATCAATCCTTTGCTCAACATTGTGGGGATGAGTTTTTTTGAGATTGAATACCAAAAAGGCGGCAAACAAAGCAGTGTCAAGGTTTTTTGCAAAGCCAAAAGTCTTGACAAAGGAGAGATGATTTGGGTAAAAATCAGCACCGATAAATTTGGTTTCGTGGTGACCCCTGATGCCAAACCTGTGTCCATCCCTCTGGGATAGGTGAGAGAGCATCCTTTGGCGAGACTTTTTTGTCAAAGAAGAAGCAAAGATATAAAGATACAAATCAGAAAAGAACGCAACACGCAAAAAAAGGCAGTCAAAACAAAAGACAATGCAAAGTTCACACCAAAGTTTTAAAAAAATCACATTTTTTTGCGTCAAAAATTTTGCGATTGGTGCGATGCGACAGCACGATGCGGTAGCGGTTATATACACTTTTGGGGCGTGGCGTGCATATATTGAAGGATGAGTTGGGGAGTATGTTGCATAGATAATGCACAAAAAAGATAATGTGCAAAGACAATGCACCAAGATAAAGTATGCAGGTGTGAAAGAGCAGTGCTTGACCGCTCTTTGGCAAGAATGTACAAGGATGGTGGGGTGAGGTCGTGTGTGGGTTGGTTTTTTTTCAAGGGGTGCTTGGGCTGTTGGCAATGATTTTGGGACAGATAAAAAAGTACATAAAACACAAAATGATGGTCGCTGTTGATAGAGAATGATTGACACGGCGGATGGATTTTGATATAATAAAATAGGAGATTTTGAAAGTATGAAAATATATGATAGTATTGTAGAATTGATTGGGGGTACACCGATGGTGGCGTTGCACAATGTGGGCAAACAACACGGCGTGCTTGCAAGCATTGTGGGCAAATTGGAAAGTGCCAATCCGGGCGGAAGTGTCAAGGACCGCATAGCGATTGCAATGATACAAGATGCCGAAAAAAAGGGCGTGCTCAAAAAGGGTGCCAAAGTGGTAGAGCCAACGAGTGGGAATACAGGCATTGGACTTGCAATGGTGTGTGCCGCCAAAGGGTATGAATTGGTACTGACAATGCCCGATACAATGAGTGTGGAGCGTCGCAATTTGCTTGTGGCATATGGTGCAAAACTTGTTTTGACGGATGGCACCAAAGGGATGAAAGGTGCGATTGCCAAAGCGGAGGAGATTGCCAAAGAGAGCGGTGCCTTTGTGCCCAGTCAGTTTGCAAATCCTGCCAATCCGCAAATCCACTTTGCCACCACGGGGGCAGAGATTTGGGAAGACACGGATGGCAAGGTGGATATTTTGATAGCCGGTATTGGTACGGGCGGTACGATTACGGGTGCAGGCAAGTATCTCAAAGGCAAAAATAAAGAGATACAAGTCATTGCCGTAGAGCCCAAAGATAGCCCTGTGTTGTCCAAAGGGACGCCAGGGTCACACAAAATACAAGGGATTGGGGCTGGGTTTGTGCCTGATGTTTTGGACACCAAAATTTATGATGAAATTATTACGGTCTCCAATGAGGATGCCTTTGCTGTGGGCAATCAAGTTGCCAAGACGGACGGGATGTTGGTGGGCATATCCTCAGGGGCTGCCATTTGGGCGGCTATCCAGGTTGCCAAACGAAAAGAAAACAAGGGCAAAATGATTGTCGTGGTGTTGCCTGATACGGGGGAGAGATATCTCTCTACACCACTTTTTGCACAGTGAGGCATCAGGCGGATGAAAGCAAGCGAGAAGAGAGTGCAGAAAATGGGCGGGCAAACAAAGCAAGTGGGCAATCCATTTTTGCGAGGGGTCGTATTTGAAATAAACCACTGTGTCAACGAGTGGGTTGATACAGTGTGGGAAGAGATGGGGGACGAGTGCCTGAGAGACTTTGATGAGGCACTCCCAAAGCAATTGTTTGTGCCGAGTGAGCGACTCCAAGAGATGCTGACAAAATGCCTTGTGGTGGCGTGTGCGGAGAGAGATGTGGGCAAGGATGTCCAAGAGGTTTTGCAAGCATTGCCACAAGTGGTTGACTTGGTGCGGAGTGATGTGCGTGCAGCGATGGAGGGAGACCCGGCGGCTAGGGATGTGCAAGAGGTGGTGCTTGGGTACCCCGGGATTTTTGCGGTAGCCGTGCAGAGGGTTGCCCATTGTTTGCACCAATTGCGTATCCCGCTTTTGCCAAGATTGATGACCGAGTACGCACACGCAAAAACGGGGATTGATATTCACCCTGGGGCGGAGATTGGCAAAGGCTTTTTTATTGACCACGGTACAGGGGTTGTGATTGGGGAGACCACTGTCCTTGGAGAGCATTGCAAAATCTATCACAATGTGACTTTGGGGGCGTTGTCCACACACAATGCAAGTGCACTGGTTGGCAAAAAAAGGCACCCCACGATTGGCAATGGTGTCACCATCTATTGTGGTGCCGTCGTGTTGGGCGGAGACACCGTGGTGGGAGACGGTGCCGTGATTGGGTGCAATACGGTGGTGACCAAGAGCGTGGCAAAGGGTGCCAAGGTCAAAAGTCTTTGCACGGCATATAGCAAGGATTGAGAGGTGTGCGAAAATGTGAACAGTATATGAACACTACAATATTGTTTGACAAATACTTTGCAATATAGTATAATATACTATACACA
>WQZE01000149.1 GCA_009780875.1 Bacillota bacterium
CCCCTAAAAAAATACCTGCTGTACCCGTAGTTGCTTCACCACATTTTATATGAGCACTCCATTCTACCATATCATAGTTACCCAAAGTTGTTTTAATATAAATATAGACTTGATTATTCAATGCAATTCTAAATCTTTCTTCTAATTTAGCCTTACTCGCATCCATACCAAAATTACTAAAAGTGCCTTTAATAGACCTGCATGACAAATAAGGTTTGCTTGTTCTATGTCGCCAAACATACGGTTCATCAGATATTGGTTCTTCCCAATAATCAGTGACTGTATCATCTAACTTGTCGTAAGGTTCTCGTGTTTGCACGACTTGCTTTTTTATGCCAGTGTTGTTGTCAGTGACCCACATATCTTTTATGCCATAGTTATCAACCCACATACCTTTGATTGGCTGATTGTTAACTTTTATTCCATCCGCTATTCCTAACATACTACTCCTTAAAATGCCACTGTCATAGTCTTGTCGCCTACATAATATGATGCTGTATTGTTGTCAGTTGGTGTCCTATCAACTATAAGCCTTGCACTTTTGGCATCATTGGTAATATCACTCAACCTACTCCACTTTACCCCTTTGTAAGTTTGCACACCGAACTTAGTCCAATCTTGGATATCACTCACCGCTCCGTTTTGGTCAATGGTGATGCGATACAACGGCATATGGTATTTGCCTGTTGGGACTTCGGCAAGGTTACTTGTTTCAAATTGGTTGGGTGGTGGGAAGTCAGGGTTGCTGGCATTGCCTACAACATCTATTGTTGCAACTGCCATTAGTGGATTGCTAAAATCCCATTTGAGATAAAAGAATACATAGTTGATTTGTCCGCTTGGTGCATTGGCTAGTGCTGGGTATTCGCCTACACTAAATACCCTTGTTTGGTCGTTGTACAAATCAAAGCCGTAGGCTGTTGCCATACCTGCCTTGATTTGTATCGCCAAATTAGATTCTCCACTAAGTGTAAACATATCACTTGGTGTGCGTTGGTAATTCTCGTCAGTGCTTGTCACTGACAAAAAACTATTATCTAATACTCCCACATCAAAGCCACGCACATTCCGCATTACCGCCGCCGTGATAGGGGCAGATATAAGGTTAGTTTGGGTTAGCGGGTCACCTGCTGCCATTACTACTAATTCAAATGCCATATTGTTTTTCCTTTTTATTTGTCGTATTTTATGGTATAATTGTTGTATTATGTTGAATAAAAAATTATCCAAAATATTGAAGTTCTATTTTGAGAATGCAAATCCAAATAATGACTTGATTGCAAAGCAAAACTTTGATATACTAGATATCCACTATCTTGTGAACATAGGATTGCTCACTGCACAGTCCAGTAGTGATGATGTTTTATGGTGTACTCGTATCAATAAACAAGGTAAAGTTGCTTATTACGAATACATCCACCGCCCATCTTTGTTTAACAAGTTATTTAGCCGTACAAGAGATTATCTCATCGCAATTATTGGTCTAGCAATTGGTGCTACACTAAGTGGGTTCTTTTCGTGGCTTTTTAGCAAATAATACTACTTCAGTCAAACTCATTAATCTTGCATTCTCTATATTTTTGTCCAAAAAACATTCGGATTGACAGTGTGTTTTAGTGCAATTTTTGTTATGATAAAAATCACAACAAAATAAAAATCCATCATTAAAAGAGATTTCTACTGGAATGAACATTATGTTTTTATCCATACTATTTTCAATCTTTAATATTTCTTCTAAAATATCCATACTACCTCCTAACTTTGCTATAACTTTCTAAATACATTACATCAGTGTACAATACTCTAATCTTGCCAAAAGTCAACTGTACACGACTATTGTCGCTCTTTTCGCTCCGCCCCGTGAATACCGTTGCTATGGTGTATTTTTCAACATCACTGTCACTCATTATCTCAGTATCTTTTTGCATCTCTATCATTTTGGAGACAATGGTTATACTGTCACCAATCCGCATATCTTTGGGATACATCTTGCTATTTTTGTCAATCTCTATGCTAATGTATGTCGCAAAGTCTTTGTACTTCAAGGCACTCTCTGCTATGGTTTGTGGCTTGGCGTACGGCTTGCCCTCTGCGTTGTCTTGTGTTGCTCGTTCTTTGTCAAACTCTTGTACAACGAGTCTATGTGGTTGCACTCGCTGTGCGTACTTGCCAGTCGTGTCCCTATCATACTCTTTGGACTCCACGACAGTATTGTCTACTAACAAATAAAATGTGCCATTGGGTACAACTTCTTTGTTGTCATCTGCGTATACCACTTGGCATATTGTGGCTTTGGGACTACGGTCTTCGCTCTGCTCTATTTTGAGCGTGGGTATGTTGTTTTTGATGAGCCATCCACTCGTTGTATTTTTGAATATGCTAAGTTCTATATATGCCTTGTTGGTTTCAAAAACAAGCCTTGCTTGGACTATGATATTGTTTCTATCAAACAAGTCAGTGAGCCAATTGCGTACATTAAAACTATTGTCCGTGTAATCCCACACGGCAGGCTCATTGTATTCTCCGTTGGTTATTCCGCCACCACTTGTAGCGACCAACAAAGGCAACCGCCTATACTTGTCTACATCACCCAAATACAATACTCTCAATATCTCCGCTGTGTTCAGTATGCCATCATACAAATAAGTTATTTGCATGCCGTCATTGTTTTGTGCTGCACGGTTTGGGTTGAGTGCCTCGTCATTGAACAACTCCAATATGTCCCTAAACATAATTTGTAGTTTCTCGTTATCAACTGCTGTAATTACTCCCATTGCATATACGCCCATATCATCAATGAGTACAAGGATTTGCCCAACTACTGCATCGCTCTTGGCAATCATATTGACCGTGCTATTCTTGGGTGACAAGTAATCTTCGCTAATCTCATAACCACTCACCGCTCCTGTTGTGGCAAAACTGAGTGTGTCCTTGATATCCGCCGTTTGGTAATCCAAAGGCAACTCTGTCAATGTGAATGTGCGATAAATCATATTTTACTTGTTCTTTTTTTTAAGGAAAAAAGAACCAAAAAACCTTTTCAATATTTGTATATACAATTGCACACAATACGCCTATTTCTCAGGTGGCATATTGAGCCGACCGCACCTACAAAATCGCACACAAGCCCACCAAATGCCCAAAAACGGCTATTTTATTTTGTTCTAAATAATTGCAATGCCTTACACGACCCTTGCTTGCTCTGTATAACTAACTATGACATCCACACCATCTACTGTACCTAAATCAAAAATAAATTCGTTCTTGCCGGGATAGACATCTACAAAGTTTATATACTGTGGATTGGGTTCTTGGTAGTTGGCAATATCCATCGGTCTTTGGTTCTCACTCTCAATCTGCGACCGCATTGTTCTTGGATTACTGTCTACAATCATTGTGCGACCATCTTCAAGTTTGACAGTACCAGCAAGCCATTTGGCATATTGTGCTACATTGTTGTCGCTGTTGACTTGCCAAGCACAACGGTCTACTGGATGACCGCTTGTGTTTTTAATCTCTACCACACAACCAGTTCGCTCACTACTGTTAAACAGTTGCAAGACAAGACTTTGTTCACGCATAAAAAAGTAAGGATAGTAGTATGGGTATTGGTGTGGCTCGCCTATAACCCCTATGACTTGACTTGCTATTGTATTGTTCCGCCGCCACATTGCAGATAGCATTGTTATAGTAATATCTACAACAAACATACCG
>WQZE01000150.1 GCA_009780875.1 Bacillota bacterium
CCTTCTTGTGCAAAAAGCAGTGTGTCGTCGCTTGGGTTGTCGCCTGACAAGTAATCACACGCCTTATCATCCAGCACCGTTGCAACGGGCAAAAATGCCTCCGCATATTCTTGTGGCAAAATTACAATGTCCGCCGCAGATGCCGCCTGCGTATCAATCAACCAAGAGAGATTTGCTTGCCCCTCACTTGCCAAGTGCTTGGAGACCGTCACTTGTTTTATGTCCCCCAAATGCTCTTGCAAAGCAGTCTGCAACCCATCTTCTTGAAAACTCTCAGCGATACAAAAAAGGGTGATTTTTTGGTACGCCTTGGGTTTAGTCCACAATCCAAAAATCACAAAGCCCACAAATGCAAGACAAAGGAGCCCCAGCAAATATTTCCACCACGCATAATAAAAATGCGTAGCAATGTTTTTGTTTGGCTTGTCCTGCATAACCCTCGTTTGTTCTACAACAATTTGATGACCTTGAACTCGCTCTTGCCACCGCCAATACTTGTCGTATCTACCGTAGCGACATCACCCTTTTTTTTGCCCATCAACGCTTTGCCAATCGGGCTCTCGTTGCTGATTTTGAACTCCATCGGATTGGATTCGTGACTCCCTACAATAGAGTAGTCATCCTCTCTGCCAAGGGACACATCCAAAATCCGAACCTTGGTACCTAGACTGATGGTATCTGTACGCACATTTTCCTCAATGATTTCCACATTTTGGAGTTTTGCTTCAATATCTACAATCTCACCTTCCATTTTGGCTTGTTCATCTTTGGCGATATCGTATTCGGCGTTTTCCGACAAATCGCCGTACTCCCGTGCCGTTCGGATTTTTTCCGCCATATCCGCTCTGCCCACCGTTTTGAGGTGTTTGAGCCTATCTTCTAGTTCCTGCTTTGCTTTTTTTGTCAAAAATACTTTTGTTGACATATCCACTCCTAAAACAATTTTTTGTCTCTTTATTTTTTTCAATGTTCCCTAGACACTAAAACATCCCGCCCAAGCCTGAGGGCATACGCTCTTCGTTTTCCTTCTCGGCTTGTTCTACGGCATTATTATAGGCTGCAATAATCAAATCTTCTAGCATCTCCACATCTTCGGGGTCTACCGCTTGCGGTTTGATTTTGATTGCCTTGACTTTTGATTTGCCATTGACCGTGACGGTCACAAGTCCACCACTGGACGCACCCACCAATTCCATTTCTTCAAGTTCGGCTTGGGCTGCTTGCATATCTGCTTGCATTTTTTGTGCTTGTTTGAGCATTTGTTGCATATTGCCCATTCCGCCCATACCACCAAAACCTCCAAATCCACCTTTTGCCATAATCCTAAATCTCCTTGATAAATAATTTTTTTATTGCCCAAGTCTTGCGACTTGCCATTCAATCATACTTTGCTTTTTGTTTTTGTCACACGCATAGGCACATTGCCCACCAATTTTTTGAGTCTTTCAATCTCATCAGCCACTTTCAAAGGCTTATACTCTCTGAGACAAAGTTCGTGCCTTGGAGACACCTGAGACAGTACGCCTTGCAAAAACGCAAAAACTTCTGGTTTGGAGAACTCTATCAAATCGGTCTCATCCAACAAGAGGACAAACTGCACGCCCTCTATGACAAATTGCTCCTCTCCACACTGTGTCAGCATATATTTGATGGTGGGCATCATCTTGTCTGATTGCCTAATGATGGTCACCATTCGCCCCCAAATAGATTGTGGTGACACCGTTTTTGCGGATGTCTCTTGTGCCAAGATGGTTGTTGGTGCCTCTGTCTCTATGTGTACAGGCGTAGGCACTGAGAGTTTTGGCACGGTTGTGTCAACCTTGGGAAATGATGACTCTACCAAAAAATCAGTTTTTTTTTGCGTCCAATTTTTGAGCGTTTCTTCTAGCCTGTCTATCCGTTGTTGCAATACCAAAACATCTGCACCATTGCGTTTGGAAAGATTGATGGCAGCCACCTCAAAAATACTCCGTGGCGAACTAGCATATCGCAACTCGGCATCCAATCCACTAAACACATTGATGGCACTGAGCAAAAAGGACTCTTCAAAATGAGCACACTCTTTTTTGAGCAACCGAATACTCTCTTGACTGTCCACAATACCTTGGGGGTCGCCTACAACCTTGATGAGCAACAAGTCTCTTGCCAACGCAACCACATCCTTGGCAAGCACCGAGACGCTCAAACCTTTTTTGGAGATGAGTTCCACGCTTTCAAAAATGCATTTGATATCGCTTTGTTGTACCGCTTTGAGAAGAGTCACCAAATAAGCCCTATCAAGCGTCCCCAACACGCTTTGCACGCTTTCTGTTGTGATTTTGTCACAATAAGCAAACACGGTATCTAGTATGCTGAGCCCATCACGAAAACTGCCCTCCGCACGCATAGCAATATACTCCAAAGCCTCTTTGTCAACCTGCTTTTTTTCCGCTTTGCAAATGCTGCTCAAAAGACTTGCAATGGTTTGTCTCTCCACCAAGGCAAAGTCAAATCTCATACATCTTGACAAAATCGTGGCGGGCAGTCTATGTGGCTCTGTTGTAGCCAAAACAAATACAATATGCTTGGGTGGCTCTTCCAGTGTTTTGAGCAATGCGTTGAAAGCCCCTTGCGAGAGCATATGCACCTCATCAATGATATACACCTTGTACTTGCCAACGGTAGGCATAAAATGCAGATTTTGTTTGAGTGAACGAATCTCATCCACCCCATTATTGCTTGCAGCATCAATCTCCAAAATATCAAGATTGCCCTCTTGCAATGCTTTGCAAGATTCACATTTGCCGCAAGGAACCGTTTTGCCTGTCACTTGGGTACAATTGATGGCTCTTGCAAAAATTCTCGCAGCGGTAGTTTTGCCCGTGCCACGACTCCCCACAAACAAATAGGCGTGCCCAATCATACCACTCTTGATTTGTCCCAAAAGCGTGGTAGTAATGTGTTGTTGACCAAGCAACCCCTCAAAATTGGTAGGTCTATATTTGCGGTATAATGCACCCACGCTACCATTATACATTATTTTGAAAAAATTTGCAACCTTTTGTGTCAGTATTTCCCAACCTTTTGGTAGATAGTCCCTTTGGGTCTTTTATCCGTTGAGCAATAAATACGCCTCCACAAATACATCAATGCGGTATCCACCTATGATTTCTCTCACATCGCTAGACACATTGGTGACATTGCCGTTTGCTTTGAGCAAGAGATACTCTTGCAACTGTGCAATTGTCTCCTCCTTTTGTGCCTCTATATCATTTTCTTGCATCGTTTGTTTTTGCTCAAAGTAGGTTGTTTGGGTGTAGGCGATGGGCAAAAAACTTTTGCCAAACAACCACCCCTTTGTCTCTATTTTGCGGTAATGTTCATAGGGAGGCTTCTCATTTTTTCCAAATTCCATTCCAAATATTTTGAGGCTTGTTCTTGTCTTTTTGTTGCCGGTATCCACCCAGAGCGTTTGCCTATGGGCAATCGTTTTGCTTGCATTAAAAACGACGCTGCCGTACACCCTACCTTTGGGTACGGTGGTAGCCAAAATCTCCCCATTGGTATCATACAAAATGGGTGAGATGAGTTCTTGGCCCTTGGACACCTTGTCGCCAACTTGCACAACAGCACGCCCCTCTGCTATGAAAATATTTTTTATGATTGCA
>WQZE01000151.1 GCA_009780875.1 Bacillota bacterium
AGTTTTTCACCTGCAATATTCACACCAAACAAGTTGGCATAAAATTTGTAGTAACCCACTCTGTTATCAACAGATGCCGATGCACCTTCACCCTTGCCCGCTTCAAATCCACCATTGATAATAACCATTGTCACCGCAAAATGGCTTGCCGTTGACTTTCCCGTCGCATTCGGCACAAAATATTGATCCATCGTCATCGTTTGCTGCATTCTTCCCCAATACCAAAACTGATTTGCCTCTTCACTATTTTCAGCCACACCATTAGGCAAGGGCTCTCCTTGACCTTTAATGTTGAAATTCCCTAGCATAATATCGTGACAACTTGCCTTGGGGTACTGTGGCATCATCCAAAACCATATCCCTGCCATAAACCCAAGTGCACCATCCTCGGATACCAACTCTGGATTCTCCAAAAGCGTATTCTTGTCTTGAAATACAATATTGGAAAACTGCCCATAATTGTAATTCCAAGTGATTTGTATAGGACCACGCCCGTGATAACTATGGCCAGGCACAGCAGGATACAACGGATCCTCGTTTTGATAGTAACTACTCGTTGCGTTGATAAAACTCAATTCTTCGTTCCAAAACAATCCATATGTGTACTCATCCGGTATTGCACCATTTTCTCCACGGAACCCACCATTAGTCTCGTGCGAAAAATTTGCAAGCATAGCCACCAGTTCACGCTTCATATCATTGGCATTGGAGGTCAACATAAACTCCCCAAAGTCAATCAACCTTGACCACTTCGGTTTCCGAATGTTTTCAGGAGCCTGGTCATCAAAATCATTCTCAATTTGCCCCTCAGCCTCTTGTTGCAACAAGACCCTACGACCCGTCAATTTATCAATGGCTGTAATCCTGCTACTACCCCAGTAAATCTTTCCAGACCTATCTTCTATCAACAACTGCTTGCCCGCTAGTGTACGCAAGGCTTTGACCAAATTGTCATAAGTGTAAAAATCCGTCCTCCGTTCTCTATCCAAAACATCGTTATAATATGATTGTGCCTCCGAATCATCTTTCCAAATTCTTGTCCCAAGTCTATGTCGAAATACATTATCCCACTCTTCACGAGGCAGAAGACTTTCAAACCTTGCCACCACTGCATCTGGGCTTGTGTCTCCCGTCAACGGAGGATTGTTTGTCAAAAGATAACTAATGTCATTGGCCCAATACGAGTCCAGATACTGCCCCCCATTGCCTTTGGCCTGCACACTAACCACATAAGTGCGAGGTTCCGTCAAAAAACTCATATCCATCTCTTGCTCAACCGCTGATGCCGTTGCCACAACATCCCCATCAACCTTAACATCATAGCCCGTAGCATTGGGTATCAAATACCAATTCAAAGTTTTGCCATCCATATACCCAACAGGCTTGCCCACCTGTACAACACCAGGAGCATACGACACCGAGTCCGACCAGTTTGATTGACTCAATGGATGTTCAGACACTTTGTCTTGTGCACGGACTTTGATTGTATATGTTTTGATATCGTTGAGCACATTCAAGTCAAAACTATTAGTATGAGCAATATACTCCACCCCATTGATAGACACCACATATTGTGATGCAGAGTTCACCGCATCCCACGATATCTCTCTCTTGCTGGTATCGGACTTAACATTTTGTGGCGTATCCAATTGTGGTACCGTATTATCCCACTCCAATACCGCCCATTCGCTTGGCACATAAGTGGGGCTAGTGTCTTGCGGCAATGCTTTTACTTTGAGTGAATACTTGCCTGATGGCAACCCATCAAGGCTATAATATGTTTGCCAAGTATGAATCAGTTCGCCACCTATATCCAAATTGAATCCCTGGTCTGCCTTCTCCGCCTCCCACTCAAATCTATTGATGCCACTAACTTCGTGGACCTTTAAATTATAAGGTGGTTTATACGGTATCAAATCTGGGTTCGTTTTGTCATAAACAATATAATCAGACCACTCACTATCACTCCACTCCGTACTAGGTATATCACTTGTTCCCGCAACCGATTTCAATCTCAAATAAAACAAACCATTGTTCAAATTATCCAATGACTTTTGTGGTTGCCCTGCTTGCCCTTGCGGTTCAGTGCTTGCCGTCAAATTGGTATCTTTTCTCCACTCCAACAAATAACTTGTCGCCTCAGGCACAGCATCCCAGTACATAATGATACCACTAAACCGAATATTTTTTGGCACATCCAATTGAGGCAATTGCGGTTTTTCCGTCTCACCACCACCACTGCCCAAACCATCACTCACATAATGAACCGAACTTGAATAATCACTGTCCTCAAAATCACTATGAATATCAGCATCTGCCTTAATTTTTATATCGTATTCGCCCTCTGGCAAAAATTTGAGACCATAGGCTACATTAAACTGATCCGTTCCATAGAGTTCCCCATTGATATTTATTGTATAGCCAACAGCATTTTTGACAGGATCCCACGCAACAACACCCTCTCTTTGCCACAACACAATATGCGTTGGTGTTTCCAATTTCCCACCAACTTGGTTGTCAGAGACATAGGTCACAGTATTGCTCCAATCACTGTCGTTGTAGTTGAGCCCGCCGTCACCTTTGGCTTTGACTTTGATTTGGTGACTTCCACCCGGCAAATCCGCTAGGCTATAACTGGTAGAACTCCCGCTCGCACTCTTGTCGTTGCCATCAATGTTGACAGCATACCCACTTGCATTATCAATCTTGTTCCAGGTGACTTTTTTGCCATTTTGGTCAAGCGTGATGCTTGGGGTCGTCAAGGTTGGCTTGTCGGTGGGTGCACCGTCCACCGTGTAGGTCAAGACTGCACTTTTGTCGCTGGACCGATAATCACTACTATTGGAGTTGGCTTGCACTTGCAATTGGTAGGTACCCTCTGCAAAACCGCTCAATACATATTCAGGTTTGCCACCGCTCAAAGTTCTTGGACTGCCATCAATAAAAAGTGTGTAGTAGTCAGCATACGCAACGCCATCCCAAACCAACTTTTGCGTGCCGCCCGTTGTTTGCAATTTGAGCCCTTGTGGCGTAGCCAATTTGGTTGCATTGGAGTCCGCAATTTCATATTGGATGCTTGACCACTCGGAGTCATCGTACTTGATTCCATCGCCTTTGGCAACCACATAGATATTATATGTCCCACTGTTGGTGAGTTCGCCCAAATTGTATGTTGCCTCTTGTTGGATGCCTTGGTGATTTTCGTTGATGATGACCTCATACCCCGACGCATTGGTCACCGTGGACCAACTGAGGATTTTGGTCGCCTCATCAATCAGCAAGTTTTGTGGTGCACTGAGTGCCGTCAAATTGCTGTTGGTTTTGCGTTTAAAGGTAATTCCCTCACTGTACACACCCTCTCTGCCGTTTTTGTCTGTGCCCGCCACATCCACATAGTAGGCACGATTGGTTTCCAACTCTGACATATCCTTGGAGTTGGTACTTGTGGACAACTTTTTGGCAGCATCGCCTTGATTGTTGCCATCCAACCGTACATTGTAGCCCTTGGCATTTTTGGCAGCGTCCCACTCCAAAATGTTGGGATTGCCGCTTTCATCCGTGGTGCTGTGCAGTCCGGTCACCAATCCAGGCAAACCACCTTTGCC
>WQZE01000152.1 GCA_009780875.1 Bacillota bacterium
AAAAGCAATTGTATTAAAACGGTCACTGCAATGGAGTGGAGTGAAATTGTGGTGCAATAATCATAATAAAAGTAAAGTTTGAAATGTAGTGTTGCAAAATTCAATCATAATCATATATAATCAAGTATTTCCACAATGGAGCGGTGCAAAATTGTGGTGCAAGACTGCAAAGGAATCAAAAAAATGGTAACTATCAAAAATGAAAATGAGATTGACAAGATGAGAAAGGCTGGGCAGATTTTGGCACAGTGTTTTGAGATGGTGGAGCCTTTGGTGATGCCGGGTGTGAGCACGGGGTTTTTGAACGGAAAGATTGAGGCATTTTTGCGTGAGAGGGGCGGGGTGCCATCCTTTTTGGGGTACGGTGGGTTTCCTTGTGCGAGTTGTATTTCGCCCAATGATGTGGTGGTGCACGGGATTCCTAGTGAGCAGATTGTTTTGAGCGAGGGGGATATTGTGGGCGTGGATGTGGGTGTGTGTTTGGACGGATGGCAGGCGGATGCGGCACGGACTTTTGCGGTGGGCAAGGTTTGCGGAATGGACAAGAGGCTGATGGACAATGCAAAGGAGTGTTTTTTTGAAGGTATCAAAACTTTGCGAGAGGGCGTGCATTTGGGTGACCTGTCAGCGTGTATCCAAAGCCACGCAGAAAAAGCGGGGTATGGAATCGTGCGTGAATTGTGCGGACACGGCATTGGCAAAAAATTGCACGAGGACCCACAGATACCCAATTATGGCACGGCGGGCAAAGGTCCGGTACTCAAAGCAGGGATGACGCTTGCCATTGAGCCGATGATAACGCAAGGCTCCTATCAGGTCAAGGTGGACAAAGACAAGTGGACCGTGCGTACCTTGGATGGACAAAAGTCTGCACACTATGAAAACACTATCTTGGTGACAAAAGAGGGTGTAGAGATTTTGACAATGCTCTAATGAGTTGTGCCACAAAGCCGTAGAATGAGCGGGCAGATGATGTTGCTAGCAAGCCTTTCCCTTGGAAAAGGAAGGGCTTTTTTTGCAAAATAATTATTTTAAATAAATGAAATTTGTTGCAAATATGCTTGACATAGGGAAGGCAAAGTGATATAATGTACTAGATGAAGAAAGATTGATTGCTTGGTGCATATTTGCAACAATCGGTCAATAAGATAGACTAGGGAAAAACAAAAATAGGGGAGTAGAATATGAAAAATACTTGCAGGAAAGGCTTTGCAACTTTAACGGTATTGGTTTGTTTGCTCTTGTTGTCTAGTTTTTGCATAACGGTAGCCAAAGATGGGAATCATTGGGAATGGCAGGGGCAAGAGGTTGCTGCGACAAGTGCTTTTGGTTTGGGGCTTGGAGAGAATCGTGATTTTGAGGCATTGAGCCAAGAAAAGAAAGATATTTTGGCACGAGAGGGCGTGACCGCTCAAAATTATACACAGCCACAAGACTACCAAATTGCAAAAGAGTATGACAGTGTATCCAAACAAGTTGATTTGTCATATATGAATAGTGAGCAACAAGAGCGGTCAGCGTCTTCAGAAAACCCAGATTATTCGTGGGACTATACAACCTCCAATATCTTGCAAGTAGCAAAGCCTGGGGATATTGCTATTCAAGAAGAGGGCTTTGGTGGAATTACTGGGCACGCAGTGGTCATCTCACGAGTGACTGCTACTGCTGTATATACGATAGAAGCGGTTGCGAGTGGCGTGGGTGAGTTTCAGTTGGATAGTTCAAGATTTTTTGATAGGCGAACAACGCTTTTTTCAGTACGGGGTGCTACGCCAGCACAAATTGGTACGGCTCTTGCGTGGGGAAAGCAACAACTCGGTAGAAAGTACGATGTGGCGTCCAGTACAGCGGGTGCGTTTGCGGGGGCGGGTATCAATTGTTCTACGCTTGCTTGGGCTATGTACTATATGGCGGGGATAAATATACACAATATGGCACTCAATGCCTTGGCTTTCATTTTGCCAAGAGACATAAGAAACGATGGAATCATGAACAAAAAAACGGTATCATACAATGCGTACAAGTTTAGAAACCAAAACTCTGGTAAGGTGATGGATATGAGTGGAGGTGGCAACAAAAATGGTACGCAAATGATTCAGTACAAGGACACTGGGTCAAACAACCAAGCGTTTATTATGGTTAGTACGCCCAAAGATAGGACCGATTTTATTTTGATGCCTGGTACTACCACGCAAATGCTGGATGTGGAACAACCTTTGATAGGGGATGGCAAAGCAAACGGCAGAAAAATAAAGACGCAAGGGATTGATAGGAATTGGAAAGATTACCGTGTCTTTTGGTGGAGTGGGAATATGCTCAAATCCAAGAACACGGGATATAGTCGGTGCGTGGTGGTGGAAGGTGCATCCAAGAATGATGCTGCCAATTTGGTGCAATGGGATGCCAATGGAACAAGCAATGGAAAGTGGGATAGAGTGCTTGTGGGGACTTACTATTTTAGTTTTTATTAGAGGCGTAGTGTGAAAGTGAATTTTGGAGACAAAAGTTTTTTGAAAGGTTTTTACGATTGCTGAGATTATTGTTTTTGGTGTCATTGGGGTGGGGAGTTTTGTAGTGATAGAACTTTTGTCATCGCTTGGAAATCTTTCTGGGGCTGTGGGGCAACTGCTGGTGGCTGGGTTTGTTTGGGTACTTTTGCTTGTCGTGATGATGGTGGATATCCCAATATTTTGGAAGAGTGACAAGGGTAGGAAAGCGTTGGTTTGCAAAACTTGTTATGGGGTTTGCAAGTTGCTTGTGGCGGTGGTTTTGGTGATTGCATCCTTTGCCATTTTGGCAGAGATGATTGGTTGAGTCCTTTCGGGGGCATTGGTTGCGAGGAGTATGGTATGAAAGTGAGTGTCAAAGACAAAAAGTTTTTGATTTTGATGACCGTGGTGGAGAGTGTGCTTTTTGCGTGCGTGGTTGTGTTTAGTTTTGTGGCATTGGAACTGATGCCTACAATATTGAATTACAGGTCTACGGGCGTGTGGAAAGGTGCGGGGTTACCTTTGGCTGTTTTTGCGTGGGTGATTTTTGCGGTTTTGTTGAGTGTGGATATTCCCTTGTTTTATAACAGTAAAAAAAGCACCAAGGGAATGGTCGGCAAAGGCGTGTATTTGTTTTTCAAGTTGTTGATTGCGACCGTTGTGGTTGTTGCATCGTTTGTAATCTATGATGTATAATAGAAAAGTGGTTGAGCAAATAAAGGTGGGAGACAAAAATATTTTAAACTTTTTTGCAGATTTGACATTGTGTGAGGGTTTGTATGAAGATTGATTTTGCGGACAAGAATTTTTTGAAAAAGATGAGTCTCACAGAGTCTTGTTTGTTTTTTGTGATTTGGGCGGCGTTGTTGGTGCCTTGGTTTGCACCCGAATTTGTGCAAAATGGTTTGGGATTGGTTTTTGCTATCAAGGTGGTTTTGTTTTTGGCGGTCGCTGTTTTGTTTGGGATGGATATCGTTGTGTTTTATGGCTGTGACAAGACAGCAAGGGTCAAGGTGGGCAAGTTGCTGTTTGTTGTTTTCAAACTCTTGGTGGCGTGTGCTTTGCTTGCGCCTACGCTGTGGTGAGTTGCAAAGACAAAAAGGGGAAACTT
>WQZE01000153.1 GCA_009780875.1 Bacillota bacterium
GGACCACTATGCTTTGTATGAGAAACTCACAGGCAGAGAATATATCAACTATATTGCAGATATATATAGAGTGGGCAGAGAGCAAAGAGACTTGTGGGTGGATAGACTTGTCAAGCGGTTTGAACTTGCTTTTGCGTATGATAGTCCTATGCGGACATACTCACACGGTATGAAGCAAAAGATAGCCATCATTGCAGCCCTTGTGCACAAACCCAAACTGTGGGTGTTGGATGAACCGTTGACCGGACTTGACCCCAACAGCATTTATCAGGTCAAAGAGACCATCCGTGAATATGCAAAGCAAGGAAACATTGTTTTCTTTTCTAGCCATATTATTGATATTGTAGAGGACTTGTGTGAGCGGATTGCCATCATCAAAAAAGGTGAGATTCAAGGCGAATGGGCGATGGAGGAGATTGGTGTAGGCAATGTAGAACAACACTATCTCAAAACGATTGGCTTGACGCTGGAACAACTCAAACTCCAAGACAAAGAGGAGTCAGAATTTGTGGCACCAGCCAAAAAAGGTTTGTTTGCAAGTATTTTTGGAAAACTCAAAAAAGATAAAGAGGAGACACATGGGAGCGTTGCGCCGAGTGCAAAAAAGAAGGGCGACCTTGTAGACAACGATGTTGTGTTTGGACCGAAAAATGAGTTGCTGCTCAAAATTGACAGAGACACACTCAAAAAAATGACAGAAGACAAACAAAAAAGTGTGGAGAGTGGGGGTGAGGGCGATGTCTAAAACTGCCACTGCACCCCAAAATCCCAAGCCCAAGGGGCACGCAAAAGTGGTTGCCAAGAGTTTTTGGGCTTTGACAATGCTCCAACTCCGCAATCATTTTGGTGCGGGCGAACTCCGCAACCCCAAAAAATTGGTTTTGTCTTTGCTCTGGTTTTTGGTCAAGTTCGCCTTTGCAACGGGTGCCATTTTGGGGCTGCTCAAAATTTTGATTTTGCAACACTTGATTGTTTTGGGCAACACGCTTGATACCAAGGTGGTCGTTTTTGTGGGTGGGATACTCATTCTATTGTCGCTTTTCACGAGTTTGTTTTCGGTCACCAAGCATTTGTATTTTGACCCCGAAAACAAAATCATTTTGACAATGCCAATGTCTGCCAATCTTGTTTTTGTGTCCAAAGTTTTGGTGTACTTTTTTGCAAAATTCAAAAGCAACCTTATGTTATTTTTGCCGTTTTTTTTGGCTTTGGGGATTTGCAACAGCATTGTCTTTTCGCCTGACTACTATGTGGTGATGATTTTGTCGCTCATTGTGGTCACGCTGTTGATTGTGTCCATTGCGGCGCTCTTGTCAATCCCGGCAATGTTTGTGGCAATGTTTTTCAAAAATTTTCCGATTGCCAAATTTTTGGTGTATCTTGCCATCACGCTTGGTGTCACCTTTGCCGTGTACCAAGCCATCAACGGGCTCCCTGAGTATTTTGATTTGAGGCAACAGTTTGCGGTCTACTATCACAAGATACAAGAGGTGTTTATTGGTTTTGGCGAGAGGCTGCCATTTATGAAAAGGCTTGTGCAAATGATAGTGGGCGAGTACAATAGCAGGTACAATTATAGTTCTGTGACAGCCAATACAGTGGCAACTTTTGCAATGGTGTTGGGCGGGATTGTGTTTGCTTTGGGGATGTCCTTTTTGTTGTCTCGCAAGATGTTTTTCAAAATGGCATCCAACTCCTTTGAGTACAAACGCACCAAGTCCTTGTTGCCAAAACGCAATCGCAAGAGGACACCGCTTTGGTCCCATATCAAAAAAGAGTTGATTGCTAGTACAAGGAGTGCGGAGCAGTTTGCCAAAGACTTTGGTATTTTGATTGTTTTGCCGTTGGTGATGTTTTTTCTCAACAAAATCTACAATGCGATGGACTTGTCGCCCAAAGGGGTTCGGTATGTCTTGTGTAGTGATTTTTTGATGATGATGTTGCTTGTGTTGTCAATGAATGTACCCATTGCAAGCACGATGTCAAGAGAGGGGTCGGCTTTTTATCATTTGAGTACGACACCGCAAAGCCCTATACAAAAAGTGATTGCCAAAATATCCATCAAAACGGTGACCACCGTATTGGCGGTTGTGGCTACCACGGGTATGCTGGTGCGGTCCTTTGACTTTATTGACAATCAGTACGGAATCCTCTTGGGAGTGTCGGTCTGTTTGTTTGCCTTGGGGCATATTTGTTGGTGCGTAGAACTTGACATAGGCAAACCGCAGTGGCGAAACTACACGGGCGAAAGCACAAGCGTTGCTAATATCAACGAACTCAAAGCCTATGGATACGCCTTTTTGGTGGGACTCCTTGCCGGCGTGTTGTGTATCAAAATGATGAGCGAGGGCGTTGGGGGTGCGGTGACAAAATTGGTTTTGCTATCTATTTTGTTTGTGGCGGTCAGATTATTTTTGTTGTTTGCAAAGGGGCGGACGGGGTTTGCCAATTTGTCAGGTAGTTAAGGAGAGTGTTTGCATAGCATAAGCACAGGCAAACACAAAACTTGCAAAATTTTGAGGGAGATAAAAAATGAAAAAGAAAGTAGCAATGATAGTAATACTGTTTGCTTGTATGCTAGGGAGTATGGTAGTATTGACAGCGTGCGGGGAGGGGCAGGTGACCAAGATAAGTTATTTATCAGGGAATCTGAACTATATGCAGTACAGCCAAACGGGTACGCTATTGACGGACTTGAAAGTCAAGGCGACTTTTGAGAACGGCAAGACACGGATTGTGGACCGCAAGGATTTGCGAGTGGCGACGGACAGTGTGGACACAAGTATTGTGGGCACGGTGGATGTGAGCGTGACCTATCAGGGCAAGAGCGGCAAGATACCGGTGACGATATATAGTTATGGAGCCAACACAGCCATCAAGGTGACCGGGTACGCACAGTCCAAAAATTACAGCGAGTACAAAGCCAATAGTGGACCCGACAGTCAGTTCAAAATAGAGAACAAGCCGTATGTGATAGGCACACTCAATGACTTTGTCAATTTTCCTGTCATCTATGGACAAGACAATGACAAATTGGATGGCAACGGCAATCCAACCATAGAGACCATCTACAAGTTTGAGAGTGAGGTGAGCATCTCGCAAAAAGAGGGGGATGGGTACACGCCTTTGACCCAAGTTTTGGAGACAGCGAGCAATGAGGATGGACAAGAGATAGAGACCGGTGTGGCAAGGTACTACCGCAAAGAATCCGGGGAGACCGAGGGGCAGTTGATAGCCACGGTGGATACGACACTTGGGAGGTTTAGGTTTACGGACACGGCGGGCGACCATCAGTACCGTATTGTGCAAAAGCCAACCAACAAGACCTATGTGGATATTGGAGCCATCAAAGGCAACAGCGTGACCACGGATGTGAGCGTGCTAGCAGGCGGATACAATGTGTACAACCAGACCGACTTGTCGGTGGTGGACAACAGGGATGGGGTGCAATCCAACATACCCCAAGGTGCCAACATTTGGACGGACTTCAAAGAGACCAACGGCATCCCCACAGACATAGAGGTCAAAGCCGCACTCTTGCAACAAAACATTGATATGTCCCTTGACAAACTCCCTGAGGACTTTTTGGAC
>WQZE01000154.1 GCA_009780875.1 Bacillota bacterium
ATGTCAAATCAAATGCACACAAATCAAAAAGAGCAATCCCCCAAGAAGAGAGATTGCTTTTTTGATTTGTCACTTGCTCCTGACTTTTGACACCCTAAACAATGGGATTACTTGTAGTCTTGCGTTCTTTTTGGCAAAATGGCTGTTGTGCCTTGCATAGAGTTTCTACCCTCCTCTGTAATCTCATTCCACACAACAGTATCGGGCGTGAGTGAGAAGTCCCCACCCGTGCTTGGATTTTTGTAGGCATCAATGGTACCCACAGGTACATTGATGGTTTGAATTGGCACATCATTGCCCCAAATACCTTTCATCAATTTTACCACGGGTGCATAGGAGGTTATGGTCTCCAAACTGGTAGCACCATCAAAGACTGTACCCATAATAGCCCCTCCCAGAATATATCGCGAATCATCACCGATAGACCTCATAGATGGTGGTAGCACAATCTCTTTCAGATTAACGGCTCCCGTAATGGCTCCGGGAACAATATTGACAGGCTGTGACTGTACCACACCAGATTCATTTTTAAAGGTTTCCAAAGTATAGGTCTCATCTGGGAGTGCTACTGCATAACGGACCAAATGCAAATCTTGCCCAATTTGAAAATACACTGCTTTGCCCGAGAGACTAGAAAAGTAGGCTTGGGTCTCCCTATACACAACAACAAATCTTTCTACGGTGGTTGGGAAGGCATCCCATTGCATACCTTGAAGTGGCATCCAAGGTACTCTGGCTATTTTCATATTTGTATTTTCAAAAGCCTTGTTGCCCAAACGAACATATTGCACCCCTCTATACCCTACATAATAAAAGATATCCTTGGATGATGGAGTGCTCCTCCTAAACCCCTCATCTGCAATTTTGCGTAACAATTGACCCTGCACATATTCGGGGATAAATAGAATAAAATCCTTGGTAAGTCCAGGTGCCTCTTTCTCACTATCCTCCACAACACCCGCCCCGTCAGTAACATCACGATAGCCGACCAAAGTATGCCATTTTGCGTACAAAACAATGTCTGTATCAATTTCTCTTTCAGTGAGAATAAAATGATCTTGGTCTGGATTGAAGTATACCAAATTTTGGTATTGGTCCTCATAGTACCAACCATTGAAAGCCTGGTCTGTGTCCTCATCCAAAGTTTCACCAAAAGAGGCCAATGGCAATATGGTCTGCGTGTCAAAAGTGTGCGTAGTGGGTGCATCAAAATCATCATCCGCTCTGCCGCCTTTGTAATCTAGCGTAATCGTATAGGTTTGTGCTTGCCACACCATATAAAACGGTGCTACAGATGCAAAGTCATCCGTCAAATTCCAAGGCGTGGTTCCCTCTCCTGTAATATCATAAATTTGTTGACCCGATCCATTTTTGTTTGCAAAGACACCCACAAAATCATAGCCACGGCGTTTGGGCACCGCCAACTTGGGGAGTGCCTGGTCATAGGTCACCTGTACGGTCATCTCCTCGTGAAAACTATCATCGTACTCATTGATGATGATGATGTCCCCTGACTGTCCTCTCCATTGTGCATACAAATAGGTGTCGCCCTGCGGTGCCAAATTGGAAACCGCTTGCTTGTCTTGGTACGACTTTCCGCTCCCATCCTCATTGGTGTTCCAACCCACAAAATCCCATCCTGTGAGTTTATAGGCATTGGCGATCAAGGTCTGTTCTTTTTCGTATACAAAGTTTTGGTCAGCCATCGTGCCCGTCACATCGTTGCTGGCATTTGCAGGCTTGTTGTTTGCAAAAATGACCTTGTAGTTGTTTACACTCCATTGTGCATACAACGATACGCTCCCAGAATCCACAAGATTGCGTACGCTATCGCCGGTCTGATAGGCGGTACCGCTGCCATCTTTTTGCGTATTCCACTCCACAAACGACCAGCCAGAAACCGTGAATCCATTGTTTGCAAGGGCCGCATCTTGGTCATAGGTCGCAAGCGTGTCACCCGTGCTGCCACCCAAGTCACTGCTTGCCTCACTAGGCTTGTTGCCGTCATATCGTATGGTGTATTGCTCCGGAATCCACTGTGCATAAATCACAACGACCTCATTTACTTGGGTTGTCAAATCCAACACCGTTGCACCATCTCTGTACACCGTGCCACTGCCATCTGGATTTGCGTTCCACGAATCAAACTTCCAGCCTTTGATTGCATATTGGTTGCGATTCAAGTTTCCACTGGCACCCACATACAATTCAGAGTTTGCCATACTACCGGTCACCTCGTTGGATGCACCGCTTGGCTTGTTGCTGTCATACTGCACATAATATTTGCCCTCTGCCCAGTCGGCATAAAGCGTAATATCACTCTCAAACTCCTCCGCACCAATCACAAAGTTGCCACTAGAATTGTCAAGTGGCTCTTTGCCCTGTGCGTCTTTGTACCAGCCAGAAAAATAAACTCCCGTTTTGACCCCATCCACAAGCACGGTATCCGTACCATAAGTATGTTGTGTCAAGAGACCATCTGCATTTTCACCAGAGTATCCAACATTGAATTTATCTTTATAAGTGATGCTGTACACTTGTGCCACAAATCCAGCAAAAAGTGTCTGATTGCTATCAATCACATATTGTGAGGGCAATTTGTTGGTCAAAGCCTCGTCCAAGAACCAACCCAAGAAATCGTGCCCCTTTTTGGTTGGCTTGGGCAAATCTGCACTGCTAACCACATCACCCTTATCAAAAAATCTTGGTCTATATTGTTGCCCATCAGGGTTGACAAAAGTCAGCACCGCCACGGTTGGAGGTATGGTGTCCCACCGTGCATAAAGCACTTGATTGTCCGTCACAACATCGTTGTCAAAATCCCATTTGTCATAGTATCTGTCTTGTCCTGGCGTATACCACATATCAAAGACAAAAGAATCCTTTTGTGGGTCTTGGGGCACAGTGACCAGCCCCCCTCTCTCAGCCAATACGGCAGGCACAAAGGAACCACCTTGCGTATCAAACTCAACCACTACGGTGTCAATACCGCTCTCATCCTCTTGGTACCCAGCATAGAGTGTGAGATTTTGCTCCACTTTGTCGGTTTCAAAGTTCCACGACATCGTAGCCTCTTGGTTTTTGTACCATCCATCAAACACAAAACCTGCTTTGAGCGGATTGTATTCTGGCATTGCCAAAAGAGGATTGTCACTTTTGAGTGTGACCGTATCATACCCGATGCTTGTGCCGCCTTGTGTATCAAAAGACACCACATACTCCACCACCACATCAGGTCCAGGCCCTCCTGGTGTATCTTTGCTCGCCTCTGTCCCCCTGGTCAAAAAGTATGCAGATACACCGCCACCTACCACCAAAAATGCCACCACAAGCATAATGATAAGTTTTTTGGGCACACCCTTGGCTACTTTGGCTGCCGCAACGCTTGCCATACCGTCCTTGCCCACCGTGCTTGCACTGCTGCCTTGCGACTTGCTGGCAAGAATGTTCCCCGCCGATTGCCTAGGCGGAGGTGGTGGTGCAATCCCATTCACACTGCCACCACTTGGCGTCTGTTGCATCTGTGGAGGTGCCATACCGCCCATCATCCCCTGAGGGCTTGGCGGTACTGGCGACC
>WQZE01000155.1 GCA_009780875.1 Bacillota bacterium
AAGGCTTGTGTTTGACCTCTTGTAAAAATGGCACTGCCGTGTGTACGGGGCAACACACCCACCTCTGACCAAATAGGTCTGATTTGTGTGAGACTCCGTCCATCCGGTCTTTGACCTTTTTGCGTGATTTTTGCACGCACCTTTTCTTTGGTCATATTGTACAAGACATCCTTGATTTCTCGTGTCTTGTCTGCGTATTTCATAGCAAAATATTCAAGGGTCTTCTTTTCTACTTCTTCCTCGCCCTCTTGTCTCTCCACTCTATCAATGCTGTCTAGCACCTTCTCCAATTTTTTGTCTGCAAAGTTGCGGATATCTTTGTCAATCTCTGCGGGGATGGTGTAGTACTCAATGTTCTTTTTGGGTTTACCCACCGCTTTTACAATCTCATTGATAAAAGCAACTTGCTTTTTGATTTCGCTATGAGCAAGCAAGACCGCCTCAATCATTGTGTCCTCTGACACAATGTCAGCACCCGCCTCAATCATCAAAATGGCATCTGCTGTACCGCTCACAACCAAGTGTAGTTTGCTCAGAGCCCTTTGTGCCAAGTCTGGGTTGACCACAAACTTGCCATCCACCATCCCAATCACCACCGAACCCGTAGGTCCCGCAAAGGGAATATCAGAAATAGACAACGCAATGCTGCTACCAAGCATACCAAAAACTTCGGGTGCAATGTTGGCATCCACTGACAACACCGTGCTCACCACGGATACATCATTGAAAAAACCTTTTGGGAAAAGTGGTCTCAGAGGTCTGTCAATCAAACGAGAGGTCAAAATCGCTTTGTCGCTAGCACGCCCCTCTCTTTTTTTGAAACCGCCCGGTATGCGACCCACTGAGTACTGTTTTTCCTCATAGTCCACACCGAGTGGAAAAAAGTCAATCCCAGCCCTTGGTGCACCTGCCATTGTGACATTGGTCATCACGACCGTGTCGCCACAACGCACCCAGCAAGAACCACTGGCTTGTCCACAGTACTTGCCCGTCTCTACAATCACGGTTTTGCCACCAATGGTGGTCTCAAACTCTACGAGTCCATTTTCCTTTTTTTTCATACAATCCTACTCCAAAATGCACGCACGCCGCACGCACACCCCCGCTTTTTGCGGTATTGTCTATTTGTTTTTTTGAGCCTTTTATAACAATAGACAACCAAATTGGTTGCCTATTTGGTTGTGCCACTTGCCACAAAAAAGAGCAAGCAACACGCATATTATTTTCTTAGTTCTAGTTTTGCAACCAACGCACGATATCTCTCAATATCTTTATCTTTGAGATAACCTAGCAAACTCTTGCGGCTACCGACCATTTGCAAAAGTCCTCTACGGCTGTGGTGGTCTTTTGCGTGTAGTTTTAGGTGCTCTGTGAGATGATTGATACGCCAAGTCAACAGTGCAACTTGCACCTCTGGACTCCCTGTATCCCCCTCGTGGGTGGCATACTTTTTGATGATGCCTTCTTTGATTGTTTTTTCCATAATAAGCCTCCGTGCTCATAAATTCGCACTTGTCCTTTGTAATAGGCGAGACCCATAAAACAAAGACAAGCGTATGTTTGCTAGTCATTTTGCTAGCCTATATATATGATACCATATTTTGCCAAAATTGTAAAGCAAATTTGACCACCTTGCCAACTTTACCCGCCAACTATTTTGTGAGAGTCGCCTTGATACGCCTCACCCCTGCCGAACTAGACTGCTCTTTGGTGATTTTGAAAACTCCCAAATCTCCCGTATTGCTTGCGTGCGGTCCTCCACATATTTCTTTGCTGAAAGCCCCCATTGTGTACACCTTGACTTTCTCACCATATTTTTGGTCAAACAAGCCTATGGCACCACTACTCTTTGCTTGCTCCACGGTCATCTCTTTGCACTCAATGTCCGCCTTGGCAGCAATTGCCTGATTGACCATTGTCTCCACTTGTGAGATTTCTTGCTCGGTGAGCGGTCTAGAAAAATTGAAGTCAAATCGCAACCGTTCTGCCGTTATATTGCTGCCTTTTTGACCCACTGTATCATCTTTGAGTACCGTTTTGAGTGCCTTGTGCATCAAGTGTGTGGCGGTGTGCAAGTGGGTGGTAGCCTCGGTATTGTCCGCAAGTCCGCCTTTAAACTTGGCCTCTGCCCCTGCTGCACTTTTTTGCTGATGCTCGGCATAACACTTGTGGTAGTCCTCCAAATTGACTTGAAGCCCTTTTTCACGAGCCATCTCTACCGTGAGTTCTATGGGATATCCATAGGTGTCATACAATTTGAAAGCCGCTTTGCCAGAGATGGTGTCACCCACTAGATACCCACAAAGTTTGTCAAACTCTTTTTGCCCCGTTGACAAAGTGTGCTCAAACTTGGTTTCCTCATTGTCAATCTCTGTACAAATCTTGTCCTGGTTTTTCTTCAATTCCTCGTAGACTGCCTGGTATTTTTGCACAAACACTTTTGCAATTTGCGACAAACCACCCGCTTGCACACCCAGTTTTTGCGAAAAGCGAATCGCTCTTCGCAAAAGTCTACGCAAAATATAGCCTTGGTCGGTATTGGAGGGCACAATGCCACTTGTATCCCCAATCATAAATACGCTTGTCCTAATATGGTCCAAAATGACCCGCATATTCTTTGTGACCTCGTTGTCTTGTCCATATTTTTGTCCGCTCAACTGCTCCAATTTTGCAATGGCATCACAAAACAAATCCGTATCATAGACAGACTTTTTGCCCAACAAAGTGCAAAGCGTTCTTTCAAGCCCCATCCCTGTATCAACATTTTGTTGTTTCAAGACGCTAAACTTGCCCTCTGCGTCCTTGCAATACTGCATAAAGACATCATTCCAAATTTCCAAATAATTGCCGCAATCACAAGCAGGGCTACATTTTTTGCCACAAGGATTGCCCTTGTCAATAAACATTTCGGTGTCAGGTCCGCACGGTCCCGTCACACCGGCGGGTCCCCACCAGTTGTTTGCTTTGGGCAAAAAGTAAATCCTATCTTTTTTGATACCGCATTTTTTCCAAATCTCGGCACTCTCGTTGTCCTTGGGTGCATCCTTGTCTCCCAAAAATACGGACACCGCCAGTTTTTTTGGGTCTAGTGAGAGTTCCTTGGTCAGAAACTCATAACTCCACTCAATCATCTCTTTTTTGAAATAATCACCCAAAGACCAATTGCCCATCATCTCAAAGAATGTGCAGTGACTGTCATCACCCACCTCATCAATATCTCCCGTCCTCACACACTTTTGCACATTGGTAAGGCGTGTGCCACTAGGATGCTTTTGCCCAAGCAAATAGGGCACCAGCGGATGCATACCCGCTGTCGTAAAAAGCACGGTAGGGTCGTTTTCGGGTATCAACGAAGCCGATGGTATCACAGCGTGTCCACGGCTTGCAAAAAAGTCTAGCCATTTTTTTCGCAATTCTTCGGATGTTATATTTTTGTCTATCGTCATAAAATCTCTCAACCTAACCTAATCATTTATTTTTTGAAACCATCTTTGAGCCCCACAATCTCATTGCAAACGCTCTTGTCCACCTTTTTTTTCTTTGTGTCAAAACAGTAATATCCGTGCCTCA
>WQZE01000156.1 GCA_009780875.1 Bacillota bacterium
TGGTCAATATCATTTTGCGTGGGCTTGAATCTATGGGTCATCACATCACTACAACTTGGCTTGGGTGCTTGTGGAGTCATCCAGTATAAAATTCCCGTAGCAAAACCCAAGAAGTCTTGGTCAAGTATCATATCACTATCTTTAAGGAGCACCATTACATCCCCAAACAACTCACCGCTAATCAGTCCATAGTTGTAGTTCCAAGACAACTGTACGGGTCCCCTTCCGTGGTAGGACTGCCCAGGTTGTGCGGGGAAATATTGTGCACCTGGTTCTGTACTAATATACCCTAGTACAGGATTGTTGGGGTCTTTATCCCAATCCAAATATCCCAATTCTTCATTAAAGTACAATCCCGTTTCCAAAAAGCCCACAGGTCCATCCGCAAAGATATCGCCACCGCCAACTTCGTGCGACATATTTGCCAAAAAGCCAGCCAAGTCTCTTGCACCTGCGCCATCATAGGACAACATAAAAGTTCCCATATCTACTGTTTGTTCAAAAATAGGTTTGTTGAGATTGTGTGACGCATTAAAATCCACCCCAGGGGCTATCAAAGTTTCTTGCATTGTCGTTTTGTCAATCACACTAAACTGTTGCGTATAATACAAAACTCCATATTCACCACCCAACCCATCAGGGATACCCGTGGCATCTCTGTACTCAATTTTAAGCATTTTGCTTGCTGCAAACCTTGCGGCTGCAATCAAGGTCTCATAACTGTAATAATCTGTATATTTTTCAACACCTTGCGATGCATAGTACCAATGAGGGTATTTTTTCCAGTTGGGACTGCCAAATCTGTACTGAAACTGAGACTCATATTCGGATTGCGACATCGTGGCTCTGATACGGCTTTCCACCGCATCAGGGCTTGTGTCACCGCTCAACTCTCCACCTTGTCCTGGGAGGTAGTTGACGGGTTGCGACCACTCGCTGTCTTGGTTTGCGTTGGGGTCTTGGGCGATGGCCTTGACTTTGAGTACATAGGTTGTGTTTTGATTATATCCGCTCAAATCAAACCTTGTGTCCGTGGTGTCTGCCGTTTGCTCTGTGCCACTGGATTGCGGTGTGATGGAGACAATATATTTGTTTGCCCCCGTGATACGCCCCCAATTGAGTGTCTTGTCAAGGACATAGATGGAAGGAGTCACAAGCATTGGCTTGGAGTCACTAGGGGTATAGGTCACAATGCTGGACCATCCGCTGTCCGTGTTATTGGCTGTATTGCTTGCCTTTGCTTTGACACGGATTTGATAGGTGTGACTTGTATCTGTCAAAGATGCCAAACTATATGTCGTAGTGGACACGCTGTTTTGCGTACCATCCACCTCCACACTGTACGAACTTGCACCGCTCACCGCAGCCCAAGATACCGATTTAGCGGATTGGTTGACGCTTGGATTGGGAGTAGCAAGAGGCGGTTTGTTTGTATCAGGTTCGTTGACCACAAAGTTGGTCAAACCTGATGCATCACTATCAGCGTACTGCGTGCCGTTGCCAAGTGCCTTGACGCTAAACACATAGTTGCCAGGTGCCAAAGAGACCTCATAATTTGGCGTATTGTTGGGTGTTGTAATCGTAGTCAAATCGCCCGCATTCTTGCCCACTTGGATTTCAAATTTGATGGCGTTTTGTACACTGTTCCACGAAAGCGTGTTTGTATTGTTGTCAAAAGACAATCCGGTGGGTGTATCCAACTTGGTTGCGGGGTCATTGACCGTATAGTTGAGGGTAGCAAAATCACTGTTGTCGCCACTGCTGTTAGCAAGTGCCCGTACTTTGAAAACATAGGAACCAGGCGATTGTAGTTGTGACTCTATGCTTGCCGTGGTACCACTCACTTGCAAGGACTGCACAGAGCCACCATCTTTGTTGTACGCTGCCTCATACCTCCTCGCATTGTCCACCGCATTCCACGCAAAGTTGCTGCCCTCTACTCGCAAGTTGCTTGGAGATGACAATTTGTTTTGCTGAGAGCCCCCATTGTCCACACCGTAGTACACGGTATTGGAAAAACCAGAGACCTTGTCACTGGTGTGCGTCCTGATACGCAAAGACACAATGCGGCTGCCATCCACAATATTGTCGGAGGCATCTGTATAGTTGGACAAAGTGACCGTGGTACTGCGAATATTGAGATACTCCTTGTTATCCACAAACAAAGAGTAGGTCACCGCCTTGCTGACGGCATCCCAAGTGAGCACCCCATCCTTTGTATTGAGCACAAGTTGCGGTGCAGGCACAGCACCTGCCCCCTCAATGTCTTTTGGCTTTGCCAAAAAATAGCCCATAAAAAAGGCAGACACCGTCAAAATAATCGCCAAGACAAGCGTAATCACAATGACCGCCGCTGGTGATTTTTTGTCCCCTTGGTACCTAGCCACGGGTGCTGCCGCCACCGTAGGAGCATAAGGGGCAACCGCACCCCCTCTGGGTGCAGGCATTGCTTTTGGACTGTATCCACCACCCATAGGAGCTCTTGGAGGAGGTGCTGCCACCGTTTTTTGTGACGGCATTGAGACCGTCATCCCAGGCGTCCCGCCACCCATAGGAGGGATGGTACCCCTAGGAGCCGCACCGCCACTCCCACCACTTTGCCTTTGTTTGTATGCATTGATAATATCAACCGTTGATTGCTCTCTCATAGCCATCAGCCACCTATAAATAAACTCTTTCTATTTTGATTATACGATTTCCAAACCGCCCGAGTTGTTGCGATCAAAAGAGATGGTCTCCGAAAAATCACTCGTCACCCTGTCCTCTCCCTTGCCACGAACCGCTTTGACTCTGACTCTATACGATCCCGGGTCTTTGATAACATTGGAAATATCACAAATATTGGCACCTTTGCTGGGCTCAAAAATATCATCGGCAACATCCGTGTCCCCAACAACCGTGAGATAGATGAGATAGTTGTCCGCACCGGGCACATAGGTCCACAACACGGTCTCACTCGTGGTGTCAAAGGTCACGCTTTTGGGAGGATTGAGTACTACCTTGTTGGTGCTTTTGGACAAAAAGTACCCACCCGCAAATCCACCCACCGCCAAAATGACAATGACCATCACAATCACCACGACCATAATGGGCGAAGAACCTTCGCCACCATCCCCTCCGCCACGAGCCTGTGGCGTATAGGCTCCTCTTTGTGCATACGACATCATCCACCTCTTTTTGCAATGACTTGCAAACAAACAACGACACTACAAAATATTTTTGTCGGTCCAGTATATCCAAAAACATATGCAATCTTGAATTGTTACATTCATATCACATATTTGTTAACAATATATTAACATTTTATCGCCAAAATGTCAAGCATTTTGCAACCCATTTTGTTACCAATTTTTTCCAAATGTGCTTTTGACCTTTTTGCCCAGCCCCTCTATCACTCCAACAATGCCTGCTCCTTGCTACAAACCCAACAGTTTTTTGCTTGCCAAA
>WQZE01000157.1 GCA_009780875.1 Bacillota bacterium
CAATCATTTTTTTGCAATGCACTGTTTTGTTTGCAAAATTTGCAAAAATATGGTATAATGAAAGGGATTTTTGTACTGAATCTTTTCATATATTATACAACCATTTAGATTTATTGATTATGAAAGCAAAAAGAAACAAAACACAACGATTGCCCGAGAATTATGCCAACTCGCTCAATTTTTTGGAACATATGTTCGCCCCCTCTACTGCGACCACCGTAGACAATTTTGACTTGGGCTCCTCAAAATCAAAAAAGAAAAAAGAAACTGCCATTGAACTTTCCCCCGTTCGCAAAAACAAGCGAGTAGACAACAAGTTTTCCAATATCAAAAACCCTTTGTCCAAACCAATGCTTGCCGTATTTTTTGCTTCCTTTTTGTTGATTGCTTTGGTGCTCTCTATTGTTTTTATCACCATTGCTCAAAAAAATGATTCGGACGACCAAAGCAACGATACCAGCACACAAAGCATTATTTTGACACAAGACAGCCAAGAAGAGACGACCATCACCCGCTCTTGCATCCATCCTTTGTGTTCCTAACCTTGTACTCCTCTAAAACCCCCTACATATACCAAACGCTCTAACATTGTTGCAAACAAAAAAAGAGTGGAACAAACCACTCTTTTTTGCTACATTTTATAAAGAACATTATCTCCGTCTTTTGCCAGACCTTGGTTGTGCACCATAGTGTCCGCCACCACCTTGTGATGATTGGTCATAGGGCATTCTCACTTGTGAACGGAGAGCATTGCCATAGGATGGAGACGCTTGGTTGTGAGACGCATATGGGTTCTCGTTGAATGTTTGTGAATGCACCATATAACTCCTTGACATCGGCAATGCATTTGGAGGCGGAGGCAAAAGATTTGCACTGCGTCCATAACCACTTGGTGGCAAAGAATTGTAAGAACTATATGGAGAACGAGCACCTGGTGGCGGTCTTGTGACCCTGGCTTGGATAACAGGGCTTGGTTTGGCTTTTTTCTTGCCGCCCGCACTGATAAGCACCACTGAGATGACCAATACAAACAACGCTCCTACACCAATCACACTGTACAGAACCAACCTATTGGAAAATAATCCACCATCATTGCCACTATCCACCACATTGTTGCCATTGCCACCGCCTCCTCCTGGCAAGCCCACAACTTTGACAGCAATGCTGACCACCGTATCCTTGTATACATTGGGATTCTCGTTGTACAAGGCACGCATAGGGATGACACCCTCAGTATCTATCGTTGCATTGGGGTTTTCCCATACAAAGTACAGCGGCAAACTGACCTCACTCAATTTTTGCCCTATTCGTGCTTCTGGTGATGGAATCTCATTGTCATTTGGTTGGAGACCATCTAGGAATTCCACGGATACCGTAATCTCTACCACGGTGTCCTTGTATAGGCTGGTATCTTTGTTGTACAAAGCACGCACCAAAATATCACCGCCTTGCGTAAACGCAAATTCTGGCGTCTCCCACACAAAGTATTCTGGCAAACTCAACGCACTCAATTGTGCACCAATTTGGGATTCAAAAGAAGGTATATTGTCTGGATAGAGTCCATCACGCAGACCAACGGTCACCATCAAATCAAATTGATAGTCCGCAAAATTATTTGGGTCTGTATTGTAGTTGACTGTGACAGGTATCTCTCCCAGAGTATCAAACACAAATTGCGTATCCACAAAGGCGTAATACTGAGGCAAGGACACATCCCCTGCGCTTTGTCCAACTTGCACTTCAACCTTTGGAGGACTGGAAGGCGCACCGTGTACCCCCTCAAAAACTCTCACACTGATAATCGCAGGATAGTCCAAATATCTATCTGGATTTGGGTTATAGGCTGCTTCAAAATTCTTGCCTTGTACCCCAACATCTTCTAGTGCAAATTGATAACTCTCATCTATAAATCGCCACCCACTAGGCAAAGATAAATCTTGGGCAACAAGTCCCACAAAAGCAGTCAAGGAAGACGGAATAAATTCAGGGCTCTGTGCATCCAACTTGCTGACGGTAATGGGTGCATCGTCAATCACATAGTCTGCATAGACATCAGGGTCTTGGTTGTAATACAAAACAATCTCATAATTGCCAACCGTTTCAAAAACGGTATCCGGCATTGCATATCTAAACCCTTGCGGCAAGGCGACATCCCCAATCCTTTGCCCTACCTTGACATCCAAAGTAGGATGCGGGTCGCTGGGTGCCAATACATCTTGCACATTGATATGAACAAACGCTGTTTTGTCATTCCAATTTGCTGCGTTTGGATTGTAGATTGCCTCTATATCGTTGATACCTAGTTGGTCCAACACAACGGACTCATCAGCAAATCTCCACCCACTTGGCAATTGATTTTTGATGTCACTCAGACTTTGTCCAAGTCTGGCTTTGAGTTGCACATCAGGCACATCCTCATCTGCAATATTGCCTTTCACAATATTTATGATATAATTTTTGTTTGTTTCACCATAATCATTCTTGACTGTAAAGGTAGTGTTTGGCCAATATGCAATACTCGCTGGTATTCCTGAAATTGTTCTAGCCTCAGAATCAAACTTGATGCCCCAGCTATTATTCCAATAACTATTGGAGAACTCAGTAATATCCGTTGTGTCAAAAGTAAATTGAAAAAAGAAATACTCTCCAAAATAAGCCGTAGGAAGCTCTCCGTTGGTAAACTGAGGCTTTGCTCCATCGGCTTTTGTTTTGTGCATCATCATCTGACTCTGCAAAATATGTGTCGTCACGGATGCGTCAGCACCCACTTTGTTGCCACCCAAAAAAGGCAAACAACAGAGCAAACAGAGCGCTACGATTGCCATCACTCTCAAAACAAGGTGTTTTGCTTTTTCCATACAATCTCTCCAATCAATGATAGAATATTCCATCCGAGATATTTTGGGTACACTTGTACCAATACCAACTATCATTATACAACAAAATAGCAAATATGTCAATCCAATATGTACAGAAAGTGAACAAGGCATTTTGGTAATATTTGACAACCTTGACAAAATATGAGATATTTGCTCCATACACCAAAAAAATTTCTTTGTTGCGTTATTCATTTTGCATTGGACACAAGACAACCACGAGAGACGCCTATCACCCGCTTTTGCAGCAATCCCTTGTGCTCCTAATCCCTACCTACCAAATGCTCTAACATTGTTGCAAACAAAAAAAAGAGTGGCACAAACCACTCTTTTTTGCTACATTTTATAAAAAGCATTATCTCCGTCTTTTGCCAGACCTTGGTGGTTGATCATAGGGCGTTCTCACTTGTGAACGGAGAGCATTGCCATAAGATTGCGATTGGTTCTCGTTGAATGTTTGTGAGTGCACCATATAACTCCTTGACATAGGCAATGCGTTTGGAGGTGGTGGCAAAGAATTGTAAGAACTATATGGAGAACGAGCACCTGGTGGCGGTCTTGTGACTTTGG
>WQZE01000158.1 GCA_009780875.1 Bacillota bacterium
AGAGAGCACATTGGTCAGGGCCACACTTTCATTGGCAAAAATTTCTTTCTGAGCAACCACGCTTTGTGACAAATCTTGTACCGTAGGGACTAGTTCGACTTGCAACCGTGTCAAATTGGAGTCAAGCAAAGTGATGCCATCGGCAATCGTGCCAAGATTGTTTTCTAGGGAGTCAATCTTGGGTGTGAGTCTATCCACAGTGGTATCCAAACCATCCATTCGTGCAACCACTTGTTCCAAGGCATTGCCCCCTTGCAAGACCTCTATGTCGGATGCCAGCGTTGCTATTTGGGCACAAATATCTTTGTACAGCCCGTCCTCTTGTTGAGGTTGTGCGGTCTCTTTTTCAAGGGTGTCATTTTGACTTGCCGCATCGCACTGACTTGTCAACGCATCCGATTGCGTCTCTTGGATAGGGGATTCAAAAATCTGCAATGTGGGGATTGTTGCCTCCATCTTGTCGTCCGTTGATTGGGGTGGAAGTGCAAAGTCTTGGGTGGGTATTGCCTCCTTGCTGACGGTTGTGCAATTTTCAAAGGCTGTGTTTTTGGTACCACAGTTGCCACAAAACAAATCGGCGGCGGCAATAGACCGCTTGCAAGATATGCAGGCACTCCTTGTGCGGACCTCCACATTTTGCTCTTTTTCAAATCCATCATTTTTGGTGCCACAATTGCCACAAAAAATATCCGTAGGTTTGAGCACGCTTTTGCAAACCGAACAATGCAACATAATTCCCCCCATCATTTTGGTTTCAATAAGCCAAAATCACACTAATATACTAGTATTATATAACAATGCAAACAAAATGTCAATAGTTTTTGAATGCTTGTGAATAATAGTAAAATAGGTCTGCCCAACCATTGTTTTTTAAAAGACTGTTTGGAATGAAATCATTCAAATTGAATGGAATAACGGAAAGTAATTTGACAAAAGCAAGGGGATTGTGTTATAATATCTCTATGCAAAAAGATATTGAGGCACTGATGAGTGCAACACTTGAAAAGATTGGGCAGGCTATGGATACCAAAGAGTTGGCTGTACTCAAAGTAGATACCCTTGGCAAGAGTGGTAGTTTTACGGCTATCCTCAAAGGTATGAAGGATTTGAGTGCAGAGGACAGACCTGTCATTGGCAAATTGGTCAATGAAGCAAGGGACAAACTTGAAAGAGTGTTTTTATCAAATGAACAGCGACTCCATATCCTAGAAGTCAACGAAACGCTCAAAAACAACCAACAAGATGTGAGCATAGACAAAAAAATACAAATGGGCA
Source organism: Bacillota bacterium (assembly GCA_009780875.1). Lineage (GTDB taxonomy): Bacteria > Bacillota > Clostridia > Christensenellales > Pumilibacteraceae > WQZE01. The sequence continues at coordinate 1,276 of WQZE01000158.1, forward strand.
GTTTGCACCCATTACACATTGTCAAACAACGAATCATCAAATTTTTTGTGGGTCTTGGTTTTTGGGTGGAGGACAGCCCTGAAATAGAGTCTGAATACTATAACTTCACGGCTTTGAATGTGCCAGCCGACCACCCAGCAAGAGATATGCAGGATACTTTTTGGTTGTCCAATCATCTCTTGTTGCGTTCGCAAACCTCCAACGGTCAAATACGCACAATGGAACAAAAAAAACCACCGCTTAAAATGCTTTCTCCTGGCAGGGTGTATAGAGCCGATGAAATTGATGCAACACACTCACCTTGCTTTCACCAAATTGAGGGATTGGTTGTTGACAAAAATATTACTATGTGTGACCTCAAAGGGGTTTTGGAGGCTTTTGCCAAAGAGTTTTTTGGGGCACAAACCAAGATTAGGTTTAGACCATCTTATTTTCCTTTCACAGAACCTAGTGTAGAAGTGGATGCATCTTGCTTTGCGTGCGGAGGCAATGGGTGTCGCATATGCAAGGGAACAGGTTATATTGAGGTTTTGGGAGCAGGAATGGTCAACAAAAAAGTTTTGCAAAATTGCGGGATTGATGACACGGTATATAGTGGATTTGCCTTTGGTATGGGTCTTGAAAGGCTGACCAATATATTGTATCAAATTGGTGATATGAGAGCCTTGTTTGACAACGATGTTAGGTTTTTGCGTCAGTTTCAATAACCCCTAAGGATAGAGCAAGTTGACGCAACCAAAAAAAGTTGTATATCATTCAAAATTGATTGATTGATTGTGAGTCAATCAAAGAACAAAAAATTTGTAGGAGCCTTGTGATGAAAGTACCATTGAGTTGGCTAAAAGAATATGTAAACATACCCGTGTCCGTAGCACAATTGTCAAATGATTTGGCGGGCATTGGGTTTGAGGTGGAGAGCGTCTCTGATTTGGGGGCAGCAATTGACAAAGTGTATGTGGGCAAAATACTCAATGTCACCAATCATCCCAATGCCGACAAGTTGGTTGTTTGTCTTGTCAATACGGGCGTAGAGACGCTCAACATTGTCACAGGTGCACCCAATGTCAAAGATGGGCAACTTGTACCTGTTGCCATTGATGGGGCTCGTTTGCCGGGTGGCAAGCAAATCAATACGGGCGATATGCGTGGCATCCAAAGTGAGGGGATGCTTTGCAGTGCCGCCGAATTGGGAATCACTGCCGATTTGTATGATGGAGACTGTGAAAACGGAATTATGATTTTGTCAAGTGGCAAAGTGGGTGATGATATCAAGACGGTCTTTGGATTGGACGACTTTGTCTTGGATATTGCCGTGACTGCCAATAGACCTGACTTGCAGTCTGTGTATGGGCTTGCAAGAGAAATTGCTACGCTTTACAACAAGCCGCTTGCCAAACTTAGGGTGGATTACAAAAGTGTTGCCAAAGGGGATTCTACGCTCAAAAACCCAAAACTTTGCATAGAATGTGCTGATTTTTGTGGTGCATATTTTGGCAACATTGTCAGAGATGTCAAAATCAAAAAATCTACGGATTTGTTGAGACAAAGACTCTCAAAGGCCGGCATACGTCCCATCAATAGCATTGTGGATATCACCAACTATGTACTCTTGGAAGTTGGTCAACCTATGCACGCATTTGACTATGATTTTGTGTCTAGTGATATTGTAGTACGCTTTGCCAAAGAAAATGAAAAAATCAAAGCACTCAATGGTACTGAGTACACTTTGCAAGAGACACACACCGTCATAGCCAACAAAACAACTCCCTTGGCGATTGCGGGCGTCATTGGTGGCGAACAAAGTGCTGTCAGCAATGACACAAAAAATATATTTTTGGAAAGTGCCCATTTTGCTCGTGCCGGTGTCCGAATGACCTCTCGTGGGATTGGCGTCAGGACAGATGCGAGTTCACGCTACGAAAAAGGTGTGCATCTAGGGCTACAAGAGATAGGACTACAAAGGGCCGTGTATTTGATAGCAAAGCACAAACTTGGGTTGATAGGGGAGGAAACTGTTGCTTGTGGCACCACCAAGCCAAAAACAAAAGTTGTCTCTTTTGAAAGCAAGCAAATCAACACACTCTTGGGTATCAAAATTCCAGAGGTCTTTTTGCAAAAAGTATTGTCCAAGTTGG
>WQZE01000159.1 GCA_009780875.1 Bacillota bacterium
CCCAGGTACTGGATTTGTCTTGTCAAGGCAAAATACGGCATTTGCAAATACTGTGTACCAAAAACACCCAAGGCACCCACACACAACAGCACCACAGCGGTGGTGCACGCACCTACCAGCAGACTGCTCTTGGTGCCTTGTTTCAAGAGCCCTTTTTTCCAGTTGACCCGCTCTCCAAAAAAACTCATACACACAAAAATGCAAAAGGGCAAAAGCATTGTACCCGCACCTTTGACCACCCCCAAGGTGTCACCCGGTGCAAAGCCCAAAATATTGTTGCTATCCAATCCATCAATCAATCCCGCCACGGTCACAAGCACAAAAATGGAGATAAAAATATAAAACATCACCTCACAAAGCCTTGCAAAACTGAGAATCCCACCCCCCAACGCAACCAAAACCACTATCATTAGCCCTAGCAAAATGGTGGTACTGCTCGTATCGGTCAAATACACCATCAGCACCCGCTCCGCAAAGTGTCTTGCAAAATAGGACGCCAAAAATAGGCAAAAAATCATCATTGCCACGCACAAAGCAATCGCCAAAGGTTTGCCCAAAATTTTGATGGATTTTTCACACAATCCATCCCCTTGGACTCTCCCCACCAAGGCAAATACGCAAAGCAAAAGCAAAATAAACACAATGCCCAATAGGGGACACACCCACGCAAGATTGCCCGCCTGCTCACTCATCAGCCTAGGCAAAAACACCGTAGCTGGCATAAAAAAACATAGACAAAACAACAAGAAAAATTGTGTTTGTGATATGTTGGATTTGTTGGTTTTGCCTATGGTGGCTTGTTGGTCTTTATTTTTTTTCATAATTGCCTTGTTGGGGCGTCGTGCCCCCAAATTGTTTGTTTTTTATTCTCGCACTTGGTGTGCCCTTTTGATATCGGCATTGCTTTGTACTTTGCACTCCATTTGTGATAGCAACTGCTCTTTTTGCTCTGCCGTGATTTTTTGATAAGACTCTTTGTGACACACCTTGTACTTGTCCAAAAGCCCCACAAAATCAGCCTTGGTGGAAGCCACTTGATGCAAGCACACCAAAATATCTTGTTGGATATCTGCCCCAATTTTTTGTTCTACTTGTGTCTCTACGCCAAGAACTCCCAACCTTTGCACCGCACTATCTGTCACAAAAGAGAGGTTGCCACTTTGCTTGGAGGACACTTGTGTTACAAATTTTCCGTTTTCTATGTCTACTTTGGTTTTGGATTGGACACTCAAATTGTCAACGCCCACTTGGTAGTCCTCAAACTCTATGCCCATCGTGCCATCGTGAATACTGTTTTTGAGCGCATTGTACCCCCGTGCTCCTTGTTTGTCAAGCACACCTACTTGTTTTTTGTCCTTGACAATCGCAAGTCCTTGCAACACAAAATTTGTCTTGGGTTGCGTGTCTCCGCTCCCGCTTGCACTCTCCCCACCGCTCGTGTCCTTGGGTTCTTTTCCCTCTTGGTCTGTCTGCATCAAAATCATAGGGACAACTCCGCTACTCTGTGGGGCAAGCAACTTGATGGAATCAATCATTGTCAAACTGGTCGTATACCCGCTCTCCAAGTCCATCTCACTCTTTTTTTGAATGTTGTCACTATCCGGCTGCTCACTGATTTTTTGAATGGTCTCACTTGCTTTGCCCTGCACCGCATAAATCTTTGCAAACTGATTGACTTTTTCGCTCCGCAAAAAAAAGTCCAACGCCTTGTCTATGCCTTGTTCCAAAAGCGTACTCCCAAAGATGATGGTCTCCACATCCCCCAAATACACGCTCAAACTGCGACTCGCTACGACTTGCCCCAAAGCATCTCCCAAGTTGCTGTGCGTAGCGGTCGCAACCTCAATGGAGGCAACCGCCTTTTTGTCCTCACTACCACTGCTCCCCACTTTTTTGAGCCCCAAGCAAAGTGTGTATTTGCCCGCCTCAAAGTCCACACCACAAAGATTGCATATCTCCATTTTTTCTATCATCAATGGCTTGGGCAGGGCGAGCGTCGCACATCCACCACCCAAAAATCCAGCCAAAACTATCAGAATTGCAATAATCAATTTTTTCATAAATACCTATCTATCTGCTCCTTGTACACGCAAAAGCACTGCACCCAAAAAATTTGCTCTGATGCACTTTTTTCAGGTATTGCGTATCAGTGTATCTTTTTTCAAAAATTTGCCGCCACTATTGGCAAAAGGATACATAAAACTTTGTTCAAAAAATTCCATCCTCGCCATCAAACTCCCCATCACAATGAGTCCCAAAACCAATCCATATAATCCCAAGATGGATGCCAGCACACAAAGTATCAATCTCCAAATTTTGACCGCTTGTCCCAAATCTTGGTCAGGAGTGGTGAAACCTGCAATCGCACTGAGTGCAATAATCACAATCACAGACGCACTGATAAAATTGGCTGATACCGCCGCTTGCCCCACCACAAGTGCCCCCACAATGGACACCGCTTGTCCAATGGCTTTGGGCATTCTTAGACCGGCCTCTACCAAAATCTCAAATGCAATGAGCATAAAAAACACCTCAAACGGTGTAGGGAAAGCCACCCCCTCTTTGCTGGCTATGAGCGACATTGCAAGTCCCAATGGAATCATTTCGTGGTGATACATCATCACCGCAATATACAGTCCGGGCAAAGTCACACTCAAAAAAAAGGCAAAGTACCTGAGCACCCTAGTGAACGAGGCCACAATATAGTTGTGGCTATAATCCTCCACGGCTTGCATCATCATAGAGAAGGTGGCAGGCACCACATAGACAAAGGGCAAATTGTCAATAATAATGGCAATCTTGCCCTCATTGATATTGCCCGCAACCTTGTCAGGTCGCTCACTGTATGTCAACTCCGGGAAAATTTTGTTTTTGTGCCTGCTCAAATGGTCTTCTAGGTCACCGCTACTAAAAACGCCGTTTTTGTCAAACTTTTGCAGTTTTTTTTCTATTTCCTTGACAATGCCCAAATCCGCTCTGGTCACACAATATGCAAGTACCACCGTTGTGCTCACACTTTTTCCAACTTGCAACTCCTTGGTCACCAAACTGGGACTTTTGTAGTGTGCCCGTATCAAAGCCGTATTGACCCGAAAACTCTCTACAAAACAATCTTTGGCACCTTTGATAATGTTCTCACTGCTCTCCGACACCCCACGCATTTGCACCAATCGGACATCGGCATCCAAAGCAACGCCATCCTCAAACACCACCAAGGCGTGCCCACCCAAAATCGCCCCAATGCCCATCTCAATGTCTTGTACCACCACCACATTGCCACAAAGCAAAATGCGACTCGCCACAAAGTTGGCAAAATCTTTTTTGCTCTGTGACCCACCCTCTCCCAACTGGTTCGCCAACCCCTTGTCTTGACTTGCCCCAAACAACGGCTTGATGACTTGCTC
>WQZE01000160.1 GCA_009780875.1 Bacillota bacterium
AAGTCTGATTGGTCAATCAAATAGGTGGAACGGATGGGGGTGTTGCCAAAACGCAAGTGAGAGATGGTGATACCGCCGCTCTTTTTGCTGTCATACACAAAATAGCCTTGCGCATAGTCATTGGTGTGCTCACCAATGATGGTAATACTGTTTTTGTTGGCAGAGACCGTACCATCGCTACCCAAACCATAAAATTTGCAACTGCGTGTGCCTTGGGGGCAAGCATTGACAAACTCATCAATGGGCAAAGAGGTCTTGGTCACATCATCGTTGATACCCACGGTAAAGTGGTTTTTGGGAGTTGCTGATTTTCCGTTTTTGTAGACCGCATTGATATGGCTAGGATTGAACTCTTTGCTCCCAAGTCCATAGCGTCCGCCAACAACGGTAATGTTTCCAAGTCCTTTTTCTTGCAAGGCACTCACAATATCAAGGTACAAGGGCTCACCAACGCTGCCTGACTCCTTTGTGCGGTCAAGAACGGTGATATTTTTGGCTGTTTTGGGGAGACTTGCCACAAAATCAGGCACGCTGAAAGGTCTGAACAATCTCACAGTGACTACGCCCACTTTTTGACCCTTTTTTGCCAAATAATCAATGGTCTCTCTGATTGCCTCGGATGCACTGCCCATCACCACGATGATATCGGTGGCATCGGGGGCACCATAGTAGTCAAACAAGTTGTATTTGCGACCCGTGATTTTTGCAAATTTGTCAAAGGCTTGCTTGACAATGGCGGGGGTTGCATCATAGTACTTGTTGGCAGCCTCTCTATTTTGGAAGTATATATCTGGGTTTTGTGCTGTGCCCTTTTCGGTGGGGTGCTCGTGTGACAAAGCACGACTGCGGAAGTTTGCAATGTCATCCAACAAGTCTTTGTCAACAAACTTTTGCAATTCGGACTCCTCAATGCCATCAATTTTGTTGATTTCGTGCGAGGTTCTAAATCCATCAAAAAAGTGAACAAAAGGTACTTTTGCTCGCAAGGTAGCCAAGTGTGACACGACCGCCATATCTTGTGCCTCTTGCACACTGCTACTAGCCAAGAAGGCAAAACCGGTTTGTCTTGCTGCCATAACATCGGCTTGGTCGCCAAAAATGCTGAGTGCGTGAGACGCCAAAGCACGAGCGGATACATGGAACACACAAGGCATCAATTCACCCGCTATTTTGTACATATTGGGTATCATCAAAAGCAAGCCTTGGCTGGCGGTAAAGGTGGTGGTCAACGCACCGGCCGACAAAGAACCGTGCACAGCACCCGCAGCACCCGCCTCCGATTGCATCTCTGCCACCACAAGTGGTTTGCCAAAAAGGTTTTTTTGACCTTGCGATGCCCACAAGTCCGCATACTCTGCCATAGAGGATGACGGCGTAATGGGGTAGATAGCAGCCACCTCGCTAAAAGCATAGGCCACTTTGGCGACGGCGGTGTTGCCATCTAGTGTAACTTTTTTCATCAATATACTCCTTTGATTGCAAAACAATCATACATCTCTATTCAATTATAGCACAAATTATCATAAAAGTCAATATACATTGGCAAATTTTTTGTAAAAGTTGCCACCAATTGCAAATTCTCTATCACCGACTTGTACAATAAAGTTGATTGAGTGCAAAGAGCAGGCAATTAACCCACGCAAAAGAGATTTGGGTACAATCACATACTCAATACATCCGTGCATATATAATAGAAAAAGCAAAAAAAAGCCCCTATCAGTCAAAATAGTAGACAAAACCCCTTTTGTATGGTATAATGGTATAGAAAGAATGAATACAATGTCTTGATTGTACCATAGATTGTGTGTATTTTGCAAAAATTTGGAATCATTAGCAGAATTTGACAATTCTATTGGTAGCAAGCGGCTTGACAAAAAGTGATATATTTGATACAATTTTGTATGATACAATAGAGGCGTATTGTACAAATAAAAATTTTCGCCATCATTTTGGCACGGCGTGCAAAAGGAGAAAAGACAAAATGGAACATAATAAGCAGGCAAGCGGGCAAGCGACCATAGGGAGTCAAAGGGGCTACAAAAAATTGCTTTTGGGTGTGGTTCTGTTGTTGGTTGCACTTTTTTTTGTTGTGCCAACAAGTGGACTGCAAAAAGTAGAGGCGAGTACGAGGAGTGAGTACTTGTTTACTACGGATGACCTTAAAATTGGGGATTATATTCGGGGATTTGGGCAATACAGCAACCAGTCTTTGGATTGGCGTGTGATTGCAATTGACGACCAAGGAGTGATGTTGCGTACAGAGAGGGTATTGACGCAAGCCAACGGGTACCCAGATTTGATACCTTTTAGCAATGTCAATGAGCAAATATATGGCGAGAAGGTGGAGCCTGCACAGTTTGCCAGTCGTTCTTTATATCCTGCGGGACTTTCTGATGTGGTGATTGCAGACAAAGCGGTCAACGGCACCAATTTTTGGGATGAATCCACCGCTAGATACTTTCTTAACGGTGCGTTTTATAAGGGGTTCAGCGCAGAAGAGACCGACCGCATTGTACAACAACCACAACGCAAGCAAATGTTGGAATGGGCGTTTATCCAACGAAATTCTCAAAGTGCAGGCTCCAATTTGTTTGACGAAGTGGAGTCTATTGATAGGTCCGTTGAATATTGGGTAGATCATTATCTAGGAGGTGATGTTGGCAATGGGGCGTGGTACTATTGGAATAAAGATGGGATTGACAAGCGTCCCATCAATCGTGGCAATTTTGTATGGGCAAACAATAAAGTAGCAGCCAAATTGATAAAATTCTACAACGAAAGTTCTTATGCCATAGATGACCAAACGGTCTTTTTGGCTCCTACCAATTTTTTCTTTGACTCTGCTGCCAACACAGGGCTTGATGAATTAAAACTTCTTCGCAACCCTATTGGAGGGGATATCCGTATCGGCGTGGACGGTCTTGATCACACCGTAGACACTTGGACAGATACGCCCGTGAGCGGGAATAGCAACAATGTGTCGGGTAGCAATAATTTTTCTGTCTTGCGGTTTTCTTCAAGCGGTGGCAGCGACCTTTTGGACAATACTAGACCTGCAAGAGATGCAAATACGGCCTATCAACCAAGTATTTATCTCAAAAAAGGGGAGACCCTAAGACTCTTGGGTGAGGCGCAAAGCAACCGAGGTGAGGTAAACAAGTACAAGGACTATGAGTTTAGCACCCAAGTCAAAGTGCCTCCACAAATTCAGGGCAATGCTCCTACCAGTGCAACCGTGGGGGTGGATTTTTCGTACAATATTCGTACCAATACAGATGATATGAATCTTGTGGTCAGCAGTGGCGAACTACCTGATGGATTGACGCTGGACTCTGACACAAAAACCATCAGTGGCAAGCCCACCAAAGCGGGACAAACGCCTATTTTTG
>WQZE01000161.1 GCA_009780875.1 Bacillota bacterium
CCCACCCATCAAAAAAGGGTAGGCACAACCCCACCCTTTTTTGATATGCTTTTTTGCTCTCCCAATGCCCTTGCCTTGCAATGGTCTCTAAAACTTGCAACAAACACCCATCGTTGTGTACCCCACAAAACCCCAGTTGACGGGTCTATCATCAGGATTCCAACTGTTGTCCCAGTCGCTAGGCTGAGAATTCGCCTCTGCATTGATGGTCAGATTGCTACATCCCAAAAATACTTGTGCTCCCATTTTGTTTACACTCTTGGGGATAAAAATACTCACAAGTCCAGAACATCCACTAAACACCGTATCTACCAAAGCGGTCACACTGCTCGGCAATACAATGTCCGTCAACACGGTACAAAAAGCAAACGCATCCGTGCCAAGAGATTTGAGCCCACTTGGGAGCACGACACTTTCAAGGGCACGGCACCCTTTAAAAGTCTGCAAACCGATATCTTTGACACCGTCGGGAATCACAATGCTTTTGAGTGCAGAGCAAGCCGAAAAAGTAGCAACTCCCAAAACTGTCACACTGTCTGGGATAACAATTTCTTCCAAACTTCCACAATTTTGAAACACACCGTAATCCTCTGCCAAACTGCCAATGGCTGTGACTGAGTTGGGTATCATAATGGTACGCAAAGAAGTACAGTTGAAAAATGCACCCATCCCAATCGCCGTCACTGTGTTGGGAATTTTGATTTCAACCAAATTGGTGCAGTTTTGAAAACCTTGGTACGCAATGCTAGTGACTGGCAGCCCCGCGTGCATAGAGGGAATCACAATATATGGGTCACCTACAATCACCGCACCTTTGTCCCATCCCTTGATTGCATAGGCTGTCTGCTCTGTATTCAACTCATATCGTAGCAATGGATTGGACTGTATCCAGACGGCATAAATCGTAACATCGCTGGTCACAATATCTTGGTCAAAGTCCCATTTTGTCACACCCTCAGAATCTTTATACCACCCATCAAAATAATGCTCATCCAAATAAGGTTCATTGGGCTCTTGTACTTTTTGCCCATCCGTCACGATCACATCATCAATACTCGTGCCACCCTGCGTATCAAAATGCACGGTATATTGCGTGAGTGCCACGCTTTCCCACTTGGCATACAAGGTAGTATCTTGGGTCACCACATCGCTTTCAAAGTTCCACAGATTTTGTGTGCTTTGCTCTTTGTACCATCCTGCAAAAGAGTGGCCATCCAAAATTGGGTCGCTTGGTTTTGTGATTTTTTGACCCTCCAAAACGAGTACATCGTCAACACTTGTGCCACCCTGCGTATCAAAATGCACGGTATATTGCGTGAGTGCCACGCTCTCCCACTTGGCATACAAGGTAGTATCTTGGGTCACCACATCACTTTCAAAGTTCCACAGATTTTGTGTGCTTTGCTCTTTGTACCACCCTGCAAAAGAGTGACCATCCAAAATGGGGTCGCTTGGCTTTGTGATTTTTTGACCCTCCAAAACAGAGATGGAATCAATCATACTGCCGCCTTGCGTATCAAATTGCACCCAAAAAGACCCAGGGATATCTTCTTGCCACTTGGCATACAACACCAAATTCGTATGCACGGTGTCCACCGCAAAATTCCACGCCTGCGAGACTTGAGGCTCTTTGTACCAACCGTCAAAAATAAAAGACTCTTTGCTTGGGTTGCGTGGGGCAACAATTTTGTCTCCCTCCAAAACCTTGATGGCATCCACTTTGCTCCCACCCATACTATCAAAAGTGACCGTGTACTCTACAGTGACGGGTAACTCTGTATCTGGCTCCTTGCCAGGCTCTTGTGGTTTGGATGCAAAAAAAGAATTGTAAACAAAAGCACCGCCCACCCCCAAAACAACGATGAGCAGCAAAAGAATAATCACAACTTTGAGCGCCCCTCCTTTTTTGGGGGGCTGAGGTGCATTGTGTCTAGGTGCCCCTCTATTGGGCACACTGCGGTAAGATGGCGGCGGACTTTGTCTATATGCTGGCATAGAGTCTCCTCAAAATATCTTGTGTAAAAATAAAATTTTTGGCAAATGCGACTTTGTATCAATGAGTTTTTTCTATTATAGTAATAACACACCACAAAGCAAATCCCCCTACAAAAACCAAGGAATGGGTCGCTTTGCAAAGCCACATCCTCATACAATCTTGATTTTGCTTGGGTCAAGGACGCCTTGCAATTCCATTTTGAGAGCGGGGCAAAGATTGACATTGCAAGCAAAATAATTTTTGCCTGTATCTGTATCTTGGAGATACGCTTTGCACTCCCCTTCGTAGGCTTGCAAAATTGCCAGGGCTTGGTCTTTTTCTGCGGTCTCTTTTGAAAAACTGACATAGCAACAGATTTTTGGATTGGCATCCTGGGGTGCTTTGGGTTTTTCGGTGATGGATATTTGTGAGGGTGCAAAAATCTTTTCTTGTGCCTTGTCTTTGTGTGTGCCGTGGACACTTGCTTTGCTTGACTCAACACCCACAAATCCGTCCAAAGGTTGCAATGATTCCACCCACAAAGTATAGGCACCCTCTCGCTCATTGACTTTGCCACTCAGTTTGACAATTTCGCTCTCTACAAACGATGGTTTGAGTTTGTCATAGAGATTGGGGGACACCATTACCTCCACACTCCCGTACATATCTTCTAGCCGTGCGACACCCATATCCTTGCCCGTTTTGGTGGTCTTTTTTTCTACCCCTATCAAAATACCGCCCAGTTCAATCCGTGCACCATCTTTGATTTCGCTCCCTTGCCCCATCAATCCAGGCTCTTGCCCGTCGTTTTCCACAGCACTCGTAGCAAATGATTGGGAATTGTGCACAAACCCTTTGAGTTTGTCAGCAAATTGTTGCAACGGATGCCCCGTCAAATATACCCCCGCCGCCTCCTTTTCATATTTGTATTTTGTCATAGGAGGGTAGTCCGCCAACATTTGATAGTCAAACTTTGTTTTGAGCGTTGGCACCACATCAAACAAAGTAATTTGTCCAACCGCTGCCGCTTTTTGTCCCATCGTATTGCTTGCGATGACTTTTTCATAGGCACCCAAGAGTGTGGGTCTATTGATACCAAAAGTATCAAAGCAGCCCGAGTTTATCATAGATTCAAGATTTTTTTTATTGATGCCAAGGTTTGCAAGTCTTGCCACAAAATCTTCAAAATCCACAAAGTCTCCGTTTTGTTCCCGCTCTTTGACAAGCCCCTCAATAAATCCAACACCCACATTTTTGATAGCTCCCATTCCCACCCGTATCCCGTCCTTTTCCACCGTGAAGATACTACGGCTCTTGTTGACGCAAGGCGGATAGATTGGCATATTCTTTTCTTTGAGGTGAGACAAGTAGTTGGTGATTTCCTCTA
>WQZE01000162.1 GCA_009780875.1 Bacillota bacterium
GGACACGGTAAGTAGTTGTAAAGCATCAAAGTTGCAAGTGGAATCATAAGATTGGAAGAGTTTTTTGCTGCGTGTGGGTAGCAAAAAAGGAGTGGGACAAAAGAAAAGCCATAAGGATGTTCCTTAGGAGAAGTTTGCAGTCAACACACCATACTGTCAAATACAACAGGAGGAAAAGTAATGAAAATTGAAATGGGTGAAAGTCTTGTGTATTCGTATCTCAAACATATTGAGCAATGCCAAATTGTGCAAACCAATTGGAAGATATCGCAAGGACAAGAGCTGTACAATCTAGCAGAGGCTGAACAATTGTATGAGAGTAGCAAGTTGTATTTCAAAGAGAAATACGATATAGACCTGTACAAGCAGTTATCGGGACTTTCACAAGTGTTGAAACAAAGTGAGATTGATGTGGTGGGTGTCAAACTAAAAAAGCAAGAGACAACCGTGTATGCGGTGGATATTGCGTTTCACACAAATGGATTGCAGTATGGAGACAAAAACGCAACGAGAGATAGGGTGTCAAAAAAACTGTTGAGAATGCTTTTGTCATTGCAAGCGAGTTTTGAAAAAATTGATGTGCTCAGAGTTATTTTTGCAAGTCCCAAAGTGCACAATGCGTCATCATCTCTTTTGGTGGACGCCATAGATGATATCAATAAATTTTTGACAGACAACCAATCTAAGCAAAGAGTGGAACTGTTGATGAACCAAGATTTTGTAGACACTATACTAGCACCTATCATACAGTTGAACGAGGAGATTGTAGATGCGACAGAACTCTTTGTGCGTGCTGTGCAGTTGGATAGGCTGTGTAAAAAAATAAAACCCGAAAGAATTCACCGACCTAAGCCCGCTATGCCCACGGATGAGGAGGGAGAAGACATCGGAGATGTGGTGGATATATCAAAGGAAAAGATAGGGATAATTGCCAAAGTATATTTTAGGCGTTTATTGCGAACGGCTGAGATTGATACACAAGAGTTGGAAAATTTGCAGGACTTGGGGTATGCAAAAAGACGATTTAATGCAACCACTTAGGAATTCCAATTTGTGCGGATTATGTGTACAAGGCACCTTGACAAAAGTGATGCGATGATTAGCGTCGGGGTCTGAGGCTGTGTTTGTATGGATTTTGGTAATGGTGGAATAGTCATCTGCAATAAAATTTGCCCAACTACCATTTTGTAAGTGAGAGAGGTTGGAGTGGGCGATGAACCAAAGATTGTTGTGGAATGCATCCACATTGTTGGCGTAGTTTCGTGTGTTCCATCCAAATTGAGAACGCAAATATATCGGAAATCCTATGTGTATGCAAAGTTGCTCATAGATATGGTACAGTACCTGTACCATATCTTGTACCGTGGACAAGGTTTGCAAAGTCGGCACCAGGATAGGCTATGCCCTTCTTTGGCGTGCCACCTTTGGTCGGAGATTTTGATGGGTGCCTTTTTTCCCAAATAAGTCATTTGTGCATCTTTCACAAATGGTGTCACCGTAGAGTGTGTTGTTGACCTTGCAGTGTGTACAAATCATTTGCGTTTCATCCTTTTTGAATTTATCAGATTTTTTATTGGTTGAAAAGTCAACCAATATGCAGTATACTGTATCAATTTTTTTCATTTTAATCTCTTGCGTAAGGATGATTTTTTGCTTTTGAACAAATGGGGGCATAGGACAAGGCTAGGCAGGGCTTGGTTGTAAGCGGTTTGCCAGAGTGTGGGCAAAGAGTTGTAAAGACTTGCTTTTTTGTGGGGTTTTGTGGTATAATAGTCATAAGAAAAAGTAAAGTTAGAAATAGAGCATTGCAAACTTCAAGTGTAATCAAACATTCACCACCATAGAGCGGCGTGAAATTGTGGGGTCATAGAGAGACAATCATAGAGACAAAAATAGAGTGGGTTGCTTTGTGGCAAAGAGTAACCCAGGTCAGTTGGGGTAAAGATGGATACGAGCAAGAAAAAATTTGGTAGATACACGGGCAAAGAGATTGCATTGTCTTTTCAGCATATGTTTGCGATGTTTGGGGCAACTGTGCTGGTGCCCTTGATTACGGGAATCTCTCCTGCGGTGGCGTTGTTGACTGCGGGGTTGGGGACTTTGGCTTTTCACTTGGTGACCAAACTCAAAGTACCCGTGTTTTTGGGGTCATCGTTTGCTTTTATCCCAGGAATTTTGGCGGTAGGTGCGGCGTATGGACTTGACTATGTGGGGGGAGCGGTCATTGTGGCGGGCTGTCTCAACTTTTTGTTTGCAGTGTTGATTTATTTTTTTGGGTCAGACAAGATTGGCAAGTTGTTGCCACCCATTGTGACAGGGCCTGTGATTTTGTTGATTGGTGTTTCCTTGGCGTTTAGTGCGGTCAATGATATGCTTGGCAAGAATTTGATAGTCCACGCAACCGATGGGACGAGCACGAGTGCGATTGAGGGGCTGAGTGTGGGTGGCACACAATTGCTTTCTGTGGGGATTGCTTTGGTGACGCTTGGTGTCACGGTGGCTAGTATGTTGTATGGCAAAAAGTTTGTCAAAATCATTCCTATTTTGATTGGGCTTGCCAGCGGGTACGGACTGTGTCTTGTGCTGACAGCGGCGGGAATCAAAATTGTGGATTTTGAGGCCATCAAAAATGCCAAGTGGTTCAATGTGCCGTACCAAGATGGATTTTTGCAATTGCCCAAGTTTAGTTTTGGAGCGGCACTCATTATGATGCCCATTGCCATTGTGACTTTTATTGAGCACATTGGAGACATCACTGCAAGTAGCAAAGTGTGCGGACAAAACTTTTTGAAAGATCCGGGGCTCCATCGTACTTTGCTTGGCGATGGATTGGGAATGGCGGTTGCTGGCTTTTTTGGAGGTCCTGCCAATACAACCTATGCTGAGAATACGGGCGTGCTTGCCGCTACCAAAAATTATGACCCAAGACTGTTGCGTCTGACGGCGGTGTTTGCCATTGTGATTGCCTTTTTGGGCAAGTTTAGTGGCGTGTTGCTCACCATCCCGGAGCCTGTCAAAGGGGGCATTGAGGTCATCGTGTTTGGGATGATTGCCGGCGTGGGGCTCAAAGTCATTGTGGAAAGCAAGATTGATATCTTGGATAGTCGCAACATTACGATTATGGGACTCATTCTCATTGTGGGGGTGGGGGTGACCGTAGTGTCCTATGACCCTGCTACGGGCAGTGTTGGAGGCATTGAGGTGGGCGGTGATTTTTCGCTCTCGCCACTCCTTTTGGCAACCTTGGTGGGCGTGATTGCCAACCTTGTCTTTGTGCAAAAAAAGACCAAGCCCCAAGACCCAACCAGCCAAGACCAGCCCGAGGGCACCCTCCATCAAGGCGACACCTCCA
>WQZE01000163.1 GCA_009780875.1 Bacillota bacterium
CACGATCAAATTTTTGGTGGACTGTCGCAAACCCAAAAGGCAATTGTTGCCAACGAAAAGGACAACTATCTTGCCGTGATTGCAGGGCCTGGGAGTGGCAAAACTACGCTTCTCACACACAAATTGGCGGCGATCTATTTGCAAGAGGGCATCAAGCACGAGCAAATTTTGGCGTTGACTTTTTCACGAGCGGCGGCGGGTGAGTTCAAAAAAAGACTCTTGGGACTCATAGGCAATGCCGCCCATTTTATCAAAATCAAGACCTTTCACTCCTATTGTTTTGATTTGCTTGGCAAGGTGGGTGGGCTTGAAAAATCACAAAACATCGTCAAAGAAGCGGTGCAAAAAATGGAGAGCGACACGGGGTTTGCCCAAGTGGACAATGTCAAGTTGACCAATGCCATTATGGTCATTGATGAGGCACAAGATATGTCGGAGTGGGAGTACAAATTGGTGCGTGCCATCTTGCAACGAAACGAAGAAATGAAACTCATCGCCGTGGGTGATGATGACCAAAATATCTATGCGTTTAGAGGGTCTAGTGCGGAGTATTTGGGCAAAATTGCACAAAGCCCCAAAACAAAAAAATATGAGTTGCTAGACAACTATCGTAGCGGGCACAACATTGTTGCTTTTTCCAATGCTTTTGCGACCAAAATACCCCATAGGCTCAAAACAAACCAAGGCAAGGCGGTGTCCCCCAAAGAGGGTCGTGTGAGCGTCTGCAAAGTACGCAGCAAAAATCTAGAAGAACCCATTGTCAATCAAATCATCCACGACGCCCCCCTTGGCAGCATATGCGTCATCGTGCGTACCAATGAGCAAGTAGGGAGCGTGGTGGGAATGCTCAAAAAACACCGTTTGCCAGCCAAGGCGATTGGCACCAACCAAGACTTTTTGATAAAAGATTTGGTAGAGGTTGACTATTTTGCAAAGGCGGTCTTGGAGGGGACGGCACCCAATATTGATGAGGAAGTTTGGAAAGATGCCAAAGTGTCTTTGCTACGCAAATTTTTGGGTAGTGCAGACAAGGCGATTGCTTTGGCGGTGGTGAATGAGTTTGAAACACTGCACAACAAACACAAGCACAAAAGTGACTTTGAGCAAATGATTTGGGAGTCAAGCCTTGAAGACTTTGTGGACAGAGAAAACCGTGAAATCTTTGTCTCCACGGTGCACCAAACCAAAGGGCGAGAGTTTGATTTTGTATATTTTGGCGTGGATGACAACTTTGGGATGGACAGTCAAAGTTGTAGGCAAATCTATGTAGGTTTGACTCGGGCCAAATCCTCGTTGCAAATTTTTTGCAATGGCACGCACTTTGATGACATCCGTTTGCCATCGGTGGCGTACTCTGTGGATGACAAACCTTATGAGCGACCCTCCCATATTTTGGTGGAAACCTCCCACAAAGATGTCCACCTTGACTTTTTTGCATCCGTGCAATCACAAGTGTCCGCATTGCAATCAGGGATGCCGTTGGACATTGCAGGGGATGGCTTGTACTATGATACAAAATGCGTCGTGAGATTTTCAAAAGCCTATGCTGACAAGGTGGCAAAATTGGCTGCCAGTGGGTACCAGCCTGCCGGGGCGTGGGTGGGGCACAGGGTTTGGTGGCAAAAAAAGGAGACTGGGGACAATGCAACCAATACAAGCCGGGCACCCCTAGGGGAAAGACACATTATTCTCTTGCCCGTCATAGAGTACAAAAGACCGTAGCAAAGCAAACCAGTCAAAAAATGTTTTTAATGGCTCAAAATAATTGCACTTAATCCTTTGGTAAAAAAGCAAGTCTCCCATTTGTGTACACAAAAAGGCTTGCTTTTTTTTTTGCAATGTGTTATAATAAATAATAATCCAAAATGTGGCAATAGAGATATTGTCAAAATTTGCATTTGGATTTTCCTTGTTCGGGTGCAAAAGGCTCCCGGACCGATAGGCCAAGAGGGTAAAAATGAACAAGTACGAGATGATGTACATTATCAAAAGCGGAACAGCGGATGATAAGAGAGAGGCAACAATCAAAAAGTACTCCACACTTGTAGAGAGTGCGGGCGGAAAGATTGAGGCTGTGGACAAGATGGGCATACGCAAATTTGCATATCCTATTGATTTTAAGAACGAGGGGTTCTATGTCTTGATGACATTTATGGCACCGCCAAGTTTGCCTTTGGAGATGGAGCGTCAAATGCGTATCTCTGATGAGGTAGTGCGGTTTATGTGTGTCAACAAAAATGGTCAAAATGACCTCAAAAGACCTGCACCAAAAGAGCCAAAGGCTGACAAAAAAGAGGGCGAACAACCCGCCAAAGAGGGTGAGGCAACCGAGACAAAGCCTGTGCCGGCAAAACCTGAGAACAGTGAAGAAGCAACCAAGGCGTAGTGTGGAGGATTTTTTATGAATAAGATTATGTTGATAGGCAATTTGACTCGTGACCCAGAACTCACAACGACACCCAACACTGGGGTGAGTTTGTGCCGTTTTGGTATTGCGGTCAATGATAGATTCACGGATGCCAATGGTGAGCAAAAAGTCAATTTTTTTGATGTCATCACTTGGAGAGGTCTTGCCGACAATTGCCAAAAGTTTTTGCAAAAAGGCAACAAAGTTTGTGTGGTAGGTAGACTTGAAATTCGTGACTACGAAGGCAAAGATGGTATCAAACGCAAAGCCGTTGAGGTTGTTGCCGATGATGTAGAGTTTTTGACGCCCAAAAATAGCGGTGGCGGTTATGGCGGCGGTGGGGATTATCAACCACCTGCACAACATTCAGCAAAAAAACCTGTATCACAATTGACCCCCGTAGAAGATGATGGCTTGCCTTTCTAAGGTTTTTGACCCCAAAGACAAGACCAACCAATGCACAAAGGGCACCCCAGAGAGGGCGACCGTTTTTGTGTGCAAAAAAGTAGCGAAATAATCAATAAGGAGTGTGTCTAGCGATGGCTGACAACAGAAAAAATAATTTTAATAGCAATAGCAAATTTGGAGCCCCCAAGGATGGGGATGACAAGATGGTCAAAAAAATTCGCCGTCCTCAAAAACGCAAAGTTTGCTTGTATTGTGCCGACAAAACGATTGGCAAAGACTATATTGACTACAAAGATGTGGGTCGTCTCCGCAAATTTGTGACCGAGAAAGGCAAAATCATCCCTCGCCGTATGAGTGGCGTGTGTGCCAAACACCAAAGAGAGTTGACCACCGCCATCAAAAGAGCCAGAATGATGGCTTTGCTTCCTTTCAAGGCGGAATAACCTACCACAAATAACGATAACCAAAATGCTAGTGAAGTGATTCGCTAGCATTTTTTCTTGCTTTTGCAAAAATATATTCAA
>WQZE01000164.1 GCA_009780875.1 Bacillota bacterium
AGTTGGGCTCCGTACTGCTAAGCCTGCCCGTCACCGTAGCCATTTGTCTAAAATCAGAGTGCACCACACCATCCGTTGCAAGTCGCAAAAGACCTTCTATATAGGTACTATTGAGTTTGGCGATTTCTCGGTACTGCAAAATCAAGTCAATGATGCCGCTCTCATCTTGCACCTCACTCAAAACATCTACTGCTGTGGAAAGA
Organism: Bacillota bacterium; assembly: GCA_009780875.1. Lineage (GTDB taxonomy): Bacteria > Bacillota > Clostridia > Christensenellales > Pumilibacteraceae > WQZE01. The sequence goes on from WQZE01000164.1 coordinate 204, forward strand.
GTTTTGCTATTTTTGAAAGGATAGGGCAATTTCATATCCTCAAACAACACTTTGCCAAGTTGTTTGGGAGAGTTGAGATTGAACTCTTGCCCCGCTAGTTTTTGCACAGCCGCACTCAACTCCAAAAGTTTTTGGCTGTATTGTTTGCCCAAGTTGGACAGTACGCCCGTATCCACACGCATACCCGTTTTTTCCATCGCAAACAGTACTTGCACAAGGGGCAACTCTATCTCAAAAAAAAGTTTGTCCTGCCCCGCTTTTTGCAACATCACGGTCTGCTCTTGTGCTCTTGCCACACACGCTGTGGCAAGACAATCCTCCCCGGTGCCCAAACTTTCAAAATAATTTGCACATTCGTTTTGAGACAATGGATAATCCAAAATATACTCCGCAAGCCGCACATCAAAGTACGCCGTGACACCCACGCCGTACTTGTCAGCCTCACGCATCAATTGTTTGCAATCATAGCCTATGATTTGCTGTTGGGGGTTTTCCAAAGTTTCTTTGAGGCACCCCATCACGGTGGCTAGCGACAGACTGCCAAAAAGGTCGTCACTGATAGCCATCGTGTACTCCGTACTCCCGTCCGACAAGTGCACTGTATTTGTCTCTATGTGTACACCTACCTTGTCCCCAAGCGACCGCACCACTTGTTGCAAGCCCTCTTGGTCTTTGATTTGGGCGTGCTGACACACAACAGCGGCACACTTTTGTGACTCCATCACGCCCTCTGATGGTGCAAAAATTCTTTCCATTTTGAGGAGTGTCTTGAAACCCAAATTTTCAAACTCTGCCCGCACACCCGCTCCAAAAGGAAAAACAAGCACGCACGCATCTTTGGGAGTTTCCATCGGCACATTGGTATCAATGGTGGCAAGTTCGTACGACAAATACGCCATCTCTTTGCCTTGCACAAGTTTGTCTTTGGTACTCCCCTTGATGCTTTCAAGGTTTTTGTATACGCCGTCCAAAGTATGGTACTCTTGCAAAAGTCCGGTTGCCGTTTTTTCACCAATCCCCTTGACCCCGGGTATGTTGTCGCTTGTGTCCCCACAAAGTGCCTTGTAGTCAATGACTTGGGCGGGCGTCATTCCTTTTTGCTCCACCATATTTTGCGGCGTGAGTTCCAAGAGTTCGCTAATTCCCTTTTTGGTCACCAACACGGTCGTAGTGTCGCTGATGAGTTGCAAACTGTCTCCATCACCCGTCACAACAAAAGTATGCCCCTCAAACCGCTTGGCAACGGTACCCAAAATATCATCGGCCTCGTACCCCTCTTGCTCCAAAATCTGAATGTGCATTTTGCTCAAAATGTTTTTGAGGAGTGGCATTTGCACACGCAAATCATCGGGCATGCTTTTGCGAGTCGCCTTGTACCCGTCATATCTTTTGTGTCTAAAAGTGGGCTTTGGCAAATCAAAAGCCACCGCCAAATGTGTGGGCTTGTATTTCTCTACAAGTCCTACCAGCATTTTGACAAAGCCGAATACGGCATTGGTGGGCGTCCCCTCTTTGGTGTTCATTGGAGGCAGTGCATAAAAAGCACGGTTGACCAAAGAGTTGCCATCTATGATTATCAATCTATCTTTTTCCATCTAGACCTCAATATTGTACACACATTCATCCGCCATTTTGGTCACCTTTTTGTGCGTGAGTATTGCAAACAAAAGAGCCAATCCACAAATAGCCGCAAAAACAATCAAAATTATCTCCCAAAACGCAAACCCAGACACACTCAAAATCGCACTCAACACCACCATCACGGTCACCACAACAAAGATAAAAAGCAAATTGAACAAAGCAGGTACATATACACTGCTATTGTGCTTGACCGCTTCGGTAGGTGTTGTCCACACAAGCCTAGGCTTTTTGATATCAAATGTTGCGGCAAAGTTTATCATCCCATAGGCATAAATCACACTAAACCCCAAACTCAAAGCCGCCGCAAGGTACTGACTTGTGAGCACAATATACAACACAAGCATAGCCACCGTTGCAATCATGGCTATCCAAAAACTGACTCGCAACTTTGCCCTGATTGCCACAATGGGTGCGATGGGAAGCATTTTGATATAATAAAACCGATTGCCCTCTCTACTAAAAATAGACCCCGCCGAATTGGATATCCCCGTGCTTGCAAACATAAAAGTAGTGATTGGCAACAAATACAACAAGGCTTTGAGGGGTCCTGCTGCTGCGGCACTATCAGACACCTCGGTCAACGCCCCAAAAGAGGTGGTCAAATTGGAGAACAAAAAGGTCATCATCGGTGCCAATACCACCACCGAAAAACATTGAAAAGCAATGGCGGGCGTACGCAACATCTCCTTCCACTCTTTTTGTGCCAAGGCTTTGGAGACACTCTCCTCTCTGTCTTTGGATTGCTTGGTGTTTTTTTTGCTGCTCTCCAAATTGCTCCTTAGTCCCCTTTTGTACACCACTTGTGCCAAGGCAAAGATTGCACACAAAAGCACAAGCAAACCTCCCAAAAACATCCCCACATTGATGAGGGTAGCCTTTTGCAAACTTGTTTGCTCACCAAAAAGTGTCTTGTGACTCCCCGTTGCCAAATAGGCGATGGCACTCAACGGTGGCACAAAGTACGCTGCTGACACCATACTATCTATGGCATTGGCAATCGCCAAGGCTACATCTCCATTGGCACCATCGCCAAACTTACCCAAGGTGCTATAATAAAGCCCCATCACGACACCAAAAATAACAATCAAAGTGACCGAGGTAAAAACGGCTCTGGCTCTAAAAAAACTGACCACAAACATCAAAGGCAAAGCCAGCAAAGCCGCCAAAATGAGTGCGAAGATGGGTGCGGCTATCACGGCTGCCACAATGGACACAAAATACCACGCCCCCATACCCGTTGCTGCCCCTATCAAAACGCCAGCGGGCAAAAGGATGGCGGTAGACAAAAGTAACTCTGCAAAATATATATAGGTCACTTTTGCAAAAAACACGGTGCCAGGCTTGATGGGCAACGCCAAAAAAAACTCACTATCTTTGCTCAAATACAAATTGGTGACCAGAGAGACAACGCTAAAAACCAGACTCAGCATCACCACAATCAGCATAAAAATAATCAATAAAGAGGAAATTTGTTCTCTGGTGGTCA
>WQZE01000165.1 GCA_009780875.1 Bacillota bacterium
AGTATTTTCAAGGAAGTTTGGCATATTTTGTCAAAAAAACCAATATAATAAAATAAATAGGCTTTTAGTATACATACAGCAAACAAGGTATCTGCACAAATTTATTGGCAAAATTGTACAAGGGTTGCTTGCTAAAAAAGGGGGGCGTATGCACAACAAAATGGGTGGTCACGGAAACTTTTCTTTTGCAGAACTCAGAGCCAAAGAGGTGGTCAATAGCATTGATGGCAAGCGATTGGGACGCATCATTGATGTGGTTTTTGGTTGTTTTGATGGTCGTATTATGGGGCTTGTGTTGCCGCACACACGCAAAAATATTATATTTAAAAATTCAGAGCCCATTTTCATTCCGTGGGATTATGTGGAAAGGGTGGGTGAGGATATCATTATGGTCAAACTGTTTATGGATGGGAGTCCCATCATTGCACATAGACCGGGCGTGCCGCATAGACACGAAAACACACAAGGGGTGCATACGCATTCGGTGGAGGAGCACCCAATGGGTGGCGTTGGGGCGCTGCAGCCACAACCCAAATACCAAGAGAGTGAGCAAGAACAAAAACAACTCAAAAGACAAGGTGCAGACAATGCAAAGGTGGCGACTTGTGACAATCAATGTGAAAAATGTATGCTGTTTGATTGCGACCAGCGTTGGCAAAATGGCAACTCGTTGAGTGATAGAGCCAAGTCTTTGTCGGAGGCTAGGGAGCAAGAAGATTATTATCAAAAAAAGGGTCGTGTAGATGACCGCTATTGAGAGTCTACAAAAAGTCTCTTGGCAACACTTGTGGGTCTTTGTCATATATTGGGGAGTGGGCAAAGGAGATTGTATGGAAATTGTGAAAAATCATAGTTTGAGTATAGAAAACCGCAAAAATGGACTTGTAAGCGGGGTGGAAAAGGTGGTGAGCAGCAATGAAAAGGTTTTGCAGTTGATAACCAGCCAAGGGGGACTTTTGATTAGTGGGAATGGTTTCAAAATCAAGCGGTTTAGCATAGAGGATGGAGAACTCTCCTTTGAGGGGGAAGTGGATAGTTTCAAATACTTAGCAATGGGCAATGGGAGCGGAGTTCTCAAAAAAATCTTTCGCTAAACCGTGGCTCTTTGCAAGGCAGTCTGCCAATATCGTACGGCTTGCAGAGTGAGCAAATACAGCCAATGGGTATTTGGCTTGGTCGTATTGCATACAATAAGATATGTCGCAAATTGTTTTGTTTTTATTGACCCTTTTGTATGGGGGGGGTTTTGGTACTCTTTGGGGATTTGTATCCAAGTGGGTGAGGGTCGCCCCGGTTTTGACCCGGGTGGTGGTTGACTTTTTTCTTGTGGGGGTTTTGATTGTATGTGCGGGTGTGGGTATGCAAGTGCTCAATCACAAAGTTGATTTTTATTTGCTTGCGGGGGTTGCCCTAGGCTTTGTTTTGGTCGTTTGCTTGTTTTTTTTGCCCAAGATATCGGCAGTATTGCCAAAGGACTCACAAGAAACGGTGGATGCTTCACCCAAGCAGGAGACTTGAATCGTGTTGGATTTTTGAAAGAGACCAGCCAAAATCAATCGTATTTTGGCTGATTTTGCATATTTTTTTCCAAAATCCCACAAAATTGCAAAAAAAGGTTGCAAAAAATCCATAAATGTATTATAATAATATGTAAACAAAAAAATAGAGAATTTTACTTGCAGATATCTCAATTGTGGAGAAGAGAATGAAGTGGACCATGAGCACCGTTTGCAAAAAAGGCGGACGGGAATACAATCAAGACTATTTAGCGGCTGCCATTGGGGACAATACGGCTTGTTTTGTTGTATGCGATGGGTTGGGGAGTTATGTAGGGAGTGAGGTTGCAAGTTCTTTGTCTTCCAATCAGGTCATCAAGGCATACAAAAAACACGCCAAAATGGGCAATATGCTTGATGAAAAGTTTATGATAGACACGGTCAAAGAGGCACACAATTTTGTGACAATGTACAAAGAGACAAATCCCAAAATTGCGAGCAGTTGTACCACCATTGCGTGCGTGTTTTCGGATAGTGAGCGGACGGCGATTGCACACATTGGAGACTCACGGGTTTATATGGTGAGACAAGGCAAAATTATGCACCAGACCAAGGACCACTCACTTGCACAAATGGCGGTTGATGTGGGAGAAATCTCTCAACACACCGTAAGACAGCACAAGGACCAAAACAAATTGACACGGGTCTTGGGGAGTGAGTATTTTGCGGCACCCGATATTCGTATCATTGAGTCGCCTTTGCAAGTGGGAGATGGATTCTTGCTTTGTACCGATGGATGGTGGGAGTATGTATACGAAGACGAGATAGAAGCGATTTTTTCTTTGACCAATGACCCCCAAGATGCCATCACTCGTATGGAAAAACGCCTCAACAAAAGAGCCCCTTCTTATAATGATAATTTTAGTGCAATCATTGCAATGGTAGTATAAAATCCTTTTCTGAATAGCAACAAGCAACAATATCAAATAATATAATATATACGATGCAACACAATAGGACCAACAAAAACATTTGTCTAGATTGCTTTGGTGATTTGGATAGCGTGAGAGTGTGTATGGACTGCGGACGCCCCGCAGAGGATACCCCTTTGTCGCCCCATCATTTGGCACAAAGGTGCGTTTTGATTGGCAAATATTTGATTGTCAAAAGCATTGGAGAGGGCGGTTTTGGAATCACTTATTTGGCGTGGGATTTGTTGCGTGGTGTCAAGGTCGCTATCAAGGAGTACTACCCCAACGGGTATGTATCCAGAATGCCTCGTTCCAATCAGGTTGTGGTCAATTCCAAGTCGCACCAAGCCGCTTCTGCAAGGTCACTCAAACGATTTATTGATGAGGCAAAAATGCTCACCAAGGTCAAAAATCTCAATGGGATTGTGTCCGTAAAAGATTTTTTTAGTGCCAATGGTACGGCTTATATTGTGATGGAATTTGTGGACGGCATATCGCTCAAAGCCTATATCAAACGAAAAGGCGGCAAGTTGCCAATGAATGATATTGTCATTTTGCTGACACCGCTGATTGAGGGGCTCAAAGAGATTCACGCATTGGGGCTCATTCATAGAGATATTAGTCCGGACAATATTTTGATTACCAAAGAAGGGGATGTCAAACTCATTGACTTTGGAGCAGCCAAGGCAAGTCATAGCGACGGGCAACAGTTGTCCATTGTGCTCAAACAAGGCTTTGCACCCGAGGAGCAATACCGGTCAAGGAGTGAGCAAGGACCCTATACCGATATCTATGCTTTGGCGGTGACCATCTACTATGCAATTACGGGGCAGTTGCCACCC
>WQZE01000166.1 GCA_009780875.1 Bacillota bacterium
AAGCACCAGACCCTATTGCTTTGTACCAATAGACTTATGACAGTTTTCAAGTTTTCAAGTTTTCAAGTTTTCAAGTTTTCAAGTTTTCAAGTTTTCAAGTTTTGAGCAACTCGTAACTTCTTGATACCATTATATCATATACAGTATTCTTTGTCAAGCGAATTACAGGGTTTTTTATGGATAAATTTCACATATTCAAAAAAATTGAATATTGACCATCAAGTTGCTTGTTTTGCGACGATGCTTGTCGCTTTGTGAAAAAACACTATGGGGTCGGTGTTCCAAAATATTCAACAAGAGTTTGTATATATTGGGCAATGCAAGCACAGTATCACGAAAACTGCAAACACTCGCAAAAAAAACATTTTGGTTTCAAAAAATTTTTTTCACAAGATGCACAAGGGTTGCTATTTTGCTTGCTTTTTGAACAGCACTACGGGGCGTTCGGTGTCCAAAAAGAGTTTTTTGATGTTGGAGCGATGGGCAAACAGTGTCAAGAAAAAGATGCACGCTAGCAAGAGCGGGATGAGTATTTTGCCGTTTGTGTATTCAATATAGGACTGTACAAGGATGGGTGCGGTAATCACCACAAAACTTGTGACAGAGCCCAGCGTGGTAACCGCCAAAAAAACAAAGCCAACCACAAAGGCAACGGCGGTGACTATGGGACAAAGCACCAACAACACGCCCACCGTGCTTGCAATCCCCTTGCCTCCCCTAAAACCCAAAAGCACAGGATAAATGTGACCCACCACGACAGACAAGCCCGCAATCGCACCCATATTTTTGCCATAATAACCCTTAAAAAAATGGTCAAACAAAATCCACGCAAGCAAGGTGGGCAGGGCACCTTTGGCCGCATCTAGCACAAAATTGAGTATGCCCAGTTTTTTGCCAAAAACTCTGAGCATATTCATAGTGCCCGGATTGCCACTGCCTTGGCTCCGCAAATCAATCCCCTTGATTTTGGAGATAAACAAAGCATTGGACCAATTGCCCACCAGATAGGACAACACGATTGTCAGTACAAAAAAATACCAATTGGGCATATTGTCCCTCTCTTTGTTTTGCAAGACTTGTGCACCGCACCTTGCAATTTGCAACCCACCTAAACAAAACCAAACGGAATCACTGTATATTCTGCATCAAACAAATATATCTATTGATTTGTTTGGTTTGCTATTCATCACCCTTTTTGTTGTTGAACTCCAATACAAGCGGAGACCCTGCAAAATCAAAGGCTTTGCGTAGGCTGTTTTCTAGATATCTCTTGTAGTTGTTGTGCACAAGTGTGCTGTCGTTGCAAAACACGGCGAACCTGGGAGGATTGGTGTCAAACTGTGTAGCATACTTAATTTTGATTTTTTGACCTCTGGGTGCTGTGGGCGGATTGAGCGTGACGGCTTTGCCCACAATGTCATTGAGCGTGCTTGTTTGCACTCTGCGATTTGCATTTTGCATCACGGTATCCACTCCGTGCAAAAGTTTTTCTATTCGCTGACCCGTTTTGGCGGACACAAACTCGGTCACAAAATAGGGCATAAAAGCAAGTTGCTCATCAAGCACCTCTTTGTAGGTACCTTGCGTGTGCGTATCCTTGGCAATGGTGTCCCACTTGTTGAGCACAATGATATTGGGTTTGTGCTCCTCGTGCACAAGTCCGGCTATTTTGGTATCTTGCTCTGTGGGAGTCTTGCTTGCGTCAATGACCACAAGCACAATGTCTGCTCGTTTGATGGCCACCAAAGCCCGCATAACGCCATAACTCTCCACGGTATCCGCCTCCACGGATCGTTGGCGTCTAATCCCCGCTGTGTCTATCAAAAGATAATTTTTTCCGTGGTGCTCAAAAGGAGTATCTACGGCGTCTCGTGTGGTGCCCGCCACATCGCTGACAATGACACGGTCATACCCAAGCAACTTGTTGACAATGCTTGATTTGCCCGCATTGGGTTTGCCCACTACGGCAATTTTGACCGTGTCTTTGGGCGTCAAATCCATCTTGTCAAAGTGTTTGACAACGCTATCCAAAAGGTCACCAAGTCCAAGCATTTGCTCGCTACTAATCATATTGGGCTCACCCAATCCAAGCGAGAAAAAGTCATAAGCATTGGCTTGCAATGCTATATTGTCAATCTTGTTGACCGCAAGCACCACTTTTTTGCCTGCCCTTTTGAGAAACTTGGCTATATCCCCATCATCTACGGTGACCCCAGCCTTGCCATCGGTCATAAAAATGGTGACATCAGCAACCTCAATGGCAAGTTCGGCTTGCAGCTTCATTTGCTTGTACATATCATCGCTTGACCGCAAATTGATTCCACCGGTGTCAATCATCAAAAAATTGTAGCCGCACCACTCTGCCTCGGTATACAACCTGTCTCTTGTCACGCCAATCTCATCTTTGACAATGGACAACCGCTTGCCTGCAAGTTTGTTGAAAAGCGTGGACTTGCCCACATTGGGACGCCCGACAATGGCTACTACTGGCAAATCCTTGTTCATTTTGTTTTCTCCTCCCTTGCAAACCCTTGTTTTTTAGGATTGTAGTTTTTCTATCAAAGCGTGCCCATCCACTTGCACCATCTCAATTTGCACACCCAACAAGTCTTGCAACTGCTGCAAACTCATATCATCCAAAAACACATCACCAAACTCTTTGAGCATATTCTTTGGCAAAAGTAGCCTCTCGTTTTTGTCAAAAGTATGCCCCTCATAGGCTTTGACAATGTCACTCCCGGTCACAAGCCCAGCCACCGTGACACGATTGCCAAAGTAGTGATTGACCACACCCTTGACCTCTACGGACAAGCCTCTTTGCACCAGTCTCTTTTGCAAATCACAAAAATATTGATAGGACGCCATTCCTGTCACAATGGTATATTTGTATGGCGGTGTCTTTTGGGCTGTCACATTTTGCAAGGCATCTTGCACCTCAATATCAAATTGAGCCATCAGCCCCACACCATTGCCCGTTTGCTCAAAATGGTCGTATTCCAACGGATTGGGCAAAGCAACCCCTGCTGTCACATAAATTTCATCTGCCAAATATGCAAACCGCCGTTTTTGCGTCTCCAAAAATTGTTGTTGCAATACGCCTATCTCGGCAATCAATCTACACGCAATCTCCTTGGTGACAGGGTGCAAGTCTTTGTTGCAATCATTGGTCAACCCCACCGGTACGATTGCAACACTCATACAATACTGTGACAAATCTTGGATTGTTTTTTGATAGTCCTCATTATAGGTGGGGCAATACACGATTTGTGCGTGCACCACAATCCCACTATTGT
>WQZE01000167.1 GCA_009780875.1 Bacillota bacterium
CTGACAGTGCCTCAGTGCCATCTACCTTGCCATAATAAATAAAATCCAAGTCCGTTTTGCCCACGGTGTACACGACGCTCCCGGTGTCCGTATCGGGGCTTGTGCGAATGTTGACGCCCGCCACATCTTTGCCCAGTTGGATGCGTGGGGTGGCAAATTGATATTTGGGGGTATAGTCCACAAGAGTGACACTTTCTTTTTTGACAAAACCTACAATGTCCAAATAACTGACGGCATAGTAGTCACCTTTGTCCTCCAAAATCTCCACAAAATAACTTGCGGGCAAGCCGGTCAACACGGTGGGTTCATCGGAGGTATTGGAGTACAAGTCGGTGTCGCTGTCCATCAGGGCGTATTGTTGTTCGGGTTTGGGTGTCTCGGCAAAAGGCACGCTCACTTGTGAGACAAGTGGGAGACAAAGAGCCAGTGTGAGCACAAATACAAGGGTGAAGAATGGTTTTTTCATAATCAAAGTATTGACAACCAGATTGCAATTTATAACAAAAGGGGGCAAAGTTGCAAGATACCATCAAAAAAATATTGTGTATAGAAAAACAAATCCAAAAAAAACAAGAAAGCAACAAGATAGTATACTACAACAAAGGGCAAAAAATTCACAAAAAGCAACTTGCCTTTGCACAGTGCCCCAAAAGAAACCGTTGGGTGTTTGGCGGCAACCGTAGTGGAAAAACGGAGTGTGGTGCCGTAGAGACCGTTTGGTATGCAAGAGGCATTCATCCCTACCGCCCAAACAAACCAAATTGCAGCGGGTGGGTGGTGTCTCTCTCTCGGGCAATGAGTAGAGATGTAGCGCAACAAAAAATCTTGCAATACTTGCCCGCAGAGTGGATTGACACGGTGGTGATGGCGAGTGGAAGCAGTGAGAGCCCTGCCAATGGGATGATTGATTTTATGACTGTCAAAAATGTCTTTGGGGGATTGTCAAGGATTGGGTTCAAGAGTTGTGAGATGGGCAGAGAAAAATTCCAAGGAACCTCGCTTGACTTTGTTTGGTTTGATGAGGAGCCTCCCAAAGATATCTATGACGAGTGCAAAATGCGAGTGCTTGACAAAAAAGGGGATATTTGGGGCACGATGACACCTTTACTAGGATTGACTTGGGTGTATGATACCATCTATCTCAACAGTGCCAACGACCCGCAAGTGTATGCAATCCAAATGGAGTGGGCGGACAATCCTTTTTTGGACAAGGAGGAGATTCAAGCATTTGATGATTCGTTGTCTAGTGAGGAGTTGGAGAGTCGGCGGTACGGCAAGTTTAGGACAAGTGTGGGGCTTGTGTACCCTGAGTTTTGTGAGAGCGTGCACTGCATAGAGCCGTTTTGTGTGCCCAAAGAATGGTATCACAGCCTCTCCATTGACCCGGGACTCAATAATCCCTTGTCTTGCCATTGGTATGCCGTGGACGGCGATGGGGTGGTGTATGTGATGGCAGAGCACTACAAAGCCAAAACAGACATAGCCACGCACGCACAAGCCATCCAAGAGATTTGCGTTGCCTTGGATTGGCACTGTGGCACGGGGGGCAGGTATGAGGCACTGATTGATAGTGCTGCCACCCAACGCACCTTGGCGAGTAGCAAGTCGGTCGTAGATCTGTTTTTTGAGTTTGGGATTGCAACCAACCCAAGGGTCAACAAAGATATGTACAGTGGCATAAGCACGGTCAAACAATATCTCAATCCCAAGAACCCAAAATTGTATATCTTCAAATCTTGCACGCAATTGATTAGGGAAATCAAATCGTATTGGTGGGGACAAGGGGATACGCCCAAAAAAAAGGATGACCACGCTTTGGACGAACTCCGTTATTTTTTGATGTCTTTGCAAAATACGCCAAGTGCGGGCAAAAAAGTCACGCAAAGCCTTGTGCAAAGACACAAAAACAAATTGGCAAAAAAACGACCTGGATAGACAGACTTGACGGTGGTCAGTGGTGATGTAGTCGGTCTTGGGATGGGTCATATGGACAAAACAACGGTGTGGACAAATTGGGGAGACAATCAAGCCATCGTGTTGCCAAATAGGGAGGTGTTTATGAATGAAAATTGACAATGAAAAAAAACAAATTGTACAAGACAGTGTTTACTATATGGCGGTGGGTGGAAAGCAAAACATTAGTCTTGTGGAGGAGTTTGCCAAGGTGGATGGCGTGATGGAGGCCGTCAAAGTCAAACGAACAACCAAATGGTCAGAGCCTGATTTTGCCTCTGCCAAGTATATCCTTGACAATGTCCAAAACGACTTTGAAGATATGTCCTTGGAGCAATTGCAAAGCGAAAAAGAGAGACTGTTGCAGGAGTTGCGATTGCAAGACTTATCCAAAACCAAACAACCCACGGGCAAAAACCACAAAAAGGAGACAAAATGAACATCATTAAAACGAGATACAAAATAGCGTGCGAATGTGGTGCGTGCAGAAAAATGGCGGAGCACACCATCGTGTTTGACAAGGTGGGACTTGGCAAATGCCTGCATATATGCAGTGCGTGCACCGCACAACTCAAAACACTGTTGCGACCTTTGCTGTCGCTCCCCAAGACCGAAAGCGAGCCAGTAGAGACCGTCACAGTCACCAAACCTAGCAAGGAGAGTAGCATTGAAAACGAGGACAAAACAACTCATCACAGAGAGACTGCAAACGCAAAACCAGCAAGAACAAGAACTTATAAAAAGCGTAATACAAGACTTTGAGCAGTGGAGAGCAAGGAGACAAAAGTACGAATCCCAATGGACACTCAATGCAAAGTTTGTGGCAGGAGAGCAGTTTAGTGTCATTGATTTTAGGGGTGAGGTTGGCGAGAGTGAGATGGACTATGCTTGGCAACAGCGGCAAGTGTACAACCACATTGCCCCTATCGTGGAGACCAGACTTGCCAAGTTGGGCAGGGTGCGTCCGCAAATGAGCGTGCGACCGTCCAGCAATGATGAAAGCGATGTGCGGACAGCCAAGGTTTGTAGCAAACTGTTGGCAAGCAGTTGTGAGAGAGTCAAACTGGACGAGAAAATCACGGACGCCACGACGCTCAGTGAGATGATGGGTTGTGCTTTTTACAAGATTTCTTGGGATACAAGACTTGGGCGAGAGGTCATCAGTGAGAGTGGAGAGGCGGGTGCCAAGAGCGGAGATGTCAGGGTGGAGGTTTGCAGTCCCTATGAAATCTTTGTGGACAATCCCTTTGCCAACGGTCTCTCAGAGGTGCAAAGCATTATCCACGCCAAGCGAATGCACAAAGCAGATATCCATATGCTTTGGGGC
>WQZE01000168.1 GCA_009780875.1 Bacillota bacterium
CAAAATTGGCAGATGACAAAGAAAAAATGGGCAAAGAATTGGATGCAATGGATGCACAAGAGACGCACACGCAAGACGGTTGAGAGTCCACTTTGGTAAGGAGTATGATTTGGACAATATTATAGTTTTTAATCAAATAGACAATTTGCTCAAAATCGCTAGCAACTTTATGCGTGACAAAAAGCCCTTGGATGCTTTGGATACGCTTCGCCACATTGATATCAAAAATCTGTCCAGTGAGTCACGCTCCAATGTTTTGGTGACCAAGGCTGCCATTTATTTCAATATGAGATTGATGGACAAGGCATTTGATACACTGATGCAAAGTTTTGCACTCGGAGATGAGGAAAGAACGATTTATATGATGTTGTCTTTTATGTTTTTTCATACAGACAACTTTATGGCGGTGCATTATTATTGGCTTTTTGGGCTAGAAAAAAACTATGTGGATTCTTTGGATGAGTTGATAACGGATGCAAGCGATTTGATTGATAGTTTTGCCTTTCCGTTGGAGGTAGGAGGAGAGGGAGAGGACTTTGATTTTGAAAATGATTTTTATGAGGATGATTTTGATAGCAACGAAATTGAACTTTTGGAAGTCAAACAAGAAAAAGAATGCAAAAGTTTGGTCGCTTTTTTGGGCAAAAAATATGCAAACGGAGAGTACGAGACCGTGTTGCAAGCAGTGCCTGATATACCCAAAGACAACAAGACTTATTATACTTTGGCAAAAGCCTATGAATCAATGTGCCATACCAAATTGGGTGACCTAGAAAAAGCAAGAGAGGTGCTCAAAGATGAAGCGATTGACCAAAGTCAATTGTTTGTCAAAGGGGAACATATACGGCACGCCTTGCTTGACAAGGATATGGACAAAGCACGAGCGTTGCTTTTGGAACTCAAAACGAGGGAGAGTTTTTCAGTCTTTGAGAGCACGCATATGCTTGAAGTCTTGGAGGTCACAGAATTTGACCAAGAGATTTTGTTTTTTGCCACCCATATTTTGAAAAAAGAACCTTATGATACACTAGCACTTTTGATGGCTGGGGTAGCGTGTCACAACCAAGAGCAATACGAGCAAGCAATGGGGTATTTGACGCTGATTTTGAGCGTAGAGCCGGGTGAATTGTTTGCCAAATATTATTGTGCACAGGTGGAAAACCGAAAAGGTCGGTTGGGATATGAACTCAGGTTTGATGCCGAGTACTCTGCGGATTTGAGAAAACGATTGCGTGAGTTTGTCAAAGGAGAGGATGCACAGGTGCTGCAAAGCGAGGTGGAATGGTTTGTGCAAGAGTATAGCAATGAACTCAAATTGCAACTGTTGCAACGAATTGTCTCAGACAAGGAGTACTCATTTTTTTTGAGGCATATGTTGCTCAAAAAAGATGTTGAACTTTTTGCAAAAAAAGACATTCTAGCGGCATTGATAAATTCGCAGTTGCCAAAAGATGCTAGCAAGGAAAGCATTCAAAAGTTTTCCAAACTATCTTTTAGGATGACCGTAGAAGACCTGATGGTCAATTTGCCACTCAAATACCCAAAGACGCTGTTGAAAGCGTGTGGGGCCATCCAGGAGGCGTATTTTGAGGTCTATGCATCCATTGCGGTGGTCAAAATGGGATTTGAAAAGAACTATGCAAAAAAGGCGTTGGAGGTGGTCACTGCTTTTTGTGGGATGCAAGAGACAGCGTGGGACAACAAGGCACTTTGTGCAATCTTTTTGTATTTTTGTGGAGGTCTTAGCAAGTTCAAAACAGAAAGTAGTTGTATAGGGTTTTTTGAGAGTTCTCGTACCGTTTTTAGGAGATACAAAAGATTGGTCCAAGACTACCTAGTTGGGCAAAAGGAGAAAAAGAAAAATGGAAAATGAAAATTTGGTCCTAGACTCACAAGACATCGTTGCGAGTGATCCGGTGGTTGCAGAGGGTGTGCAAGCATCCAATCAAGGCACGGCTGCACCCAAAAAACTATATGGTTTTTGGGTGGCATTGTCCGTTGTGATTGGCAACACGATAGGGAGTGGCGTGTTTTTCAAAAATGAAACCATCGCCGCCGCCGTAGGTGGCAATCTCTGGTCCGGTGTCCTTGCGTGGTTGATGGGTGGATTGATTACGCTGGTGATTGCCTATATTTTTTCTAGCATTGCCACCAAAACCCCCGATGTCAAAGGCGGAACGGTAGGGTATGCCGAAAAATTTGTGGGCAAACGGTATAGCAAAGTGCTCAATTGGTGGCTCGCATTTTTTCAGTACCCAGGATATGCACTTGTCTTGGCGTGGGTTGCTGCGGATTACAGTTTTCAGTTGGTGGGTGTTGAGTCAAAACTTTGGAACACTCTTTGGTTGACAGGTATCTATGTTACGCTTGTGTTTTTGATAAACTATTTGAGTCCCAAAATTGCGGGCAAATTTGCCATTTCTACGGTGGCTATCAAACTTGTGCCCATTGTGTTGATGGCGGTTGTGGGGCTGATTTTGGGGCTCACAAGAGGCACTACGGCACAAAATATGAGCAGTGGTAGCCAAATGGTCAGACCTGGTAATCCGTTTTTTATTGCATTGATTGCAACGATGTTTGCTTTTGATGGCACACTGGATTGTTTGATGTTGTCAGGAAAAATCAAAGACTCCAAAAAGAATTTGCCCAAGGCGATTATGATTGGTGTGGTGGTCATTGTGATTGCTTATATTTCGTATTATGTAGGTATTTTTGGTGCTGCCAAGACAGAGGATTTGGCGGATGGAGGTACGCTGGTTGCTTTTACCAATATTTTTGGCAACTTTGCGGGCTCAGCACTGTTGGTATTTGTCATTATCTCTTGCTTGGGGTTGACCAATGGTATGTTGATGGTGGACAATGAGGCCATTGAGACAACGCTCCCAAATCTCAAAAAACCGCAAAGAGATATGATATTTGTGGGCACTTTGTTGGCTTGGTTTGCGATATGGTTTGTGATTGGCATAGCCCTTGACTTTGGCATTGATGAATATATTCCCATTATTTTTCAAGCGTTTATGATTCCTATTATTGTGTGTGCGGTGGCAAAGACCAAGGATTTGCATTGGTTCAAACGCTTTGTTGTATCAAGCGTGGCGGTACTGTCTATTTTGTTTTTGTTGACCATTTTGATTATTACAACGGTTGCTCCCAACTTGATTTGAGTCCGACCTTGATTTGCAAAGCAAGTCTCCAAAGTGGGTAGGAGTAGCCTGCAAATGTTTGTGTATACGTCGTAGGTGTCCCCACATAGGTGGGCAAAACAAAAACTCTTGTG
>WQZE01000169.1 GCA_009780875.1 Bacillota bacterium
GGTGGGGTGTATTTTGCACCTTTTGCAAATCCACACTGCTTGATTTCTTCAATAATTTTCTCATATTCTTTGGATGCAAAGACATTGTTGTCAAGCAACAGCAAGTCCTTTTTGTCTCCATATCTTTCTTTTGTTTTGTCTATTTGCTCCTTGATACCAATATAATCACAATAGTTGGGTTCAAGCGTTGGGACGGCACAAAATTGACACTTGTTTACGCACCCCCTTGTCGTATAAGCATAATAGGCATTGTTGGCAGGATATACATAATCCACCTCCCAAAGAATACTATAATCCAAATCCAGCTCGTCTACAATAGAATATTGGCAAACGCTATACTCAGAGTCACTAGGAATCTCACCAAGTGATTTTTCCATATCACCCGCTTTGAGGATTCCACGAAGTGGCTTGATGCCCGTATTGGGCACCCACTCTCCGCCCTTTGTTTTTATGCCCGTTTCCTTCTCTACTTGCTCTGGCAAAAGGGTGGCAAGAATACCCCCAATCAACAAATGGCTCTCCGTCTTTTGGGGATCGTTATAATTTTTAGGAGGTTTTTTCAAAAATTTTTTGGCCTGCTCAATGCAATCAATGGTTTGCTTCCAATAAAAAGTAAACAGCGTTGTCACGCAAATGATGTCAAATTTTTCATAATCTTTGTCTTTATATCTTTCCCTATACGCCTCTATGAGACTGATGACCTCACCTTTTTGATCGTCTTGACTACCATCTGGTTCTACTGGTTTTGCAATACAACTTTTCAAATGCTCTATATCACTTGACCGCCCATACCGTATATAGTCCCTCAATGTTTTATGGCATCTCGTGTTCAAAAACAGCCACTCGTTGGCTTCAAGATACTCGTGGACAATGGGCTCTTGCAACAGTTTTTCCAGCAACATATCCGCTGCCAGATCTTTCAAATCACCTTTAAAAAATCTCACATCATACTTTCGGTGTTCTCTAAAATAAGTAGCAATTTTCATCAAGCCCATAGGTGGGTATTTGTTGCTATAAGGTGGCTCCAAAAGCAAAACCTTTTTGGAACTTTTTCTCCCCTTGTTTTCTTTGCTCATACTGTACTCTTTTGTTGATACTATTTCAACTTTTCAATCATTCTCTTTTTGAGTTTTTCTTTGAGTGGTTCCTCCAAATCGCCCAATCTACATTCGTCCAAAATATCAAAAATTTTGATGACCACTCTTCTCTCTGCTTTTGGCATTCTTTTGAGCGTCTCTTCTACCCTAGACTCATTTTGTATTTGCGATGCAGATTTTCTATTCGTCGTGCCATATTGCTTGGGCGATTCATCCGGTTTTGATTTGCTGGATTCATCATTAAGCTTGCCTTTAAAATGACCTACATACATATTCAAGGCAGGCGTAATATCTTCACCACGCTCTTTTTCCAATATCTTTGTTATTTTCGTTTGAGCACTCCGAGCTTCTGATTTCGCTTTTTCCACCACTCGCTCTTGTTCTTTTACTTCTTGGATTTTCTGTTCTTTGGTAGACTCATCCACAGATTCATTTTGTTCAATCTCTTGTTTGAGCGACTCCAATTCTTGTTGCACCGTCTCTACTTTATCTATTCTTTTCTGTGCGTTTCTCAACTCAGACGCTTTTTTATAAAGCGGTTGCAAATCTTCATTAAAATACTTTTTGCAGGCTCTCTCAAACATCTCCAAGGCCTCACCACTCTCAAAATAGTCTCTCCGTGCATTGGGAATCAAGTCATCATCCAACACAAAAATTTCACCCACAAAATAATGATTCCCTCTATCTTCTTTAAAGAGTTTCTTGCTCTGCAAAATATCCGAGTTTCCAATTTGAATATTGCCTTTTCGGATTCTCAGCCCACGAGATTCATTGCTGGCTGGCAAAACGCCATTGAAGTCTTCTCTAATTCCTACCCAAATAAACGCACCTGTTTTTTGATTATCGTACTTCAATTCCTTGAAAGAAACATCCACCAGTTCATCAAATGGTTGCCCACCTTTGTCATCTTCTTTGTGGAGTGTCTTGGTATACGGTTTGAACACTTGTTCTCTGTTCACAAACAACGGATACTCATCAATGACCAAATACTTTTGTGCCTCTTTACTGATTTTATCTCTAAAATGAAAGGTATTCTTGTAAGCCACAGGAGCATTGAACTCCAAATACTTCCTAATTTCTGTGGTGTCTAGCAAGGTGCTGTTGGACTCATCAATCACACTCAACTTGACCTCAAACCAATGCTTGTCTATTTGCACGCTTTGGCACTCATATTGCTGCACCTTGGTGCTTTGCTGTATAACCTCTTGTGCAGAATACCTCTGCTCTTTCATCCTATGTTCTACCTGCATTCTTTTCCAGTTGGCAGCATCAATAACCATCTCACTGATTGTAGGCTCCCCTTTTGCCTTGGATGTAAATATCAGTTTATCACAATAGGCGACCCCAATCAATCTACCAATCCCTCTAAACCCCTTTTCTTTGTTGAGCACCTTGTTAGAGTCTCCAATCCCGGACAAAACCTTTTCAAAATCTTGGCTTGCAATGCCCGCACCATTGTCTTTGATGCTGACCGTTCTATCATCAACCCAAATTTCAATTTCCCCCTCTTCTCTCCCACTCAAAAGTCCTTTATCAATGGCCTTGTCAATGCTATCACAAGAGTTCTGAATGTACTCTCTATACAAAGTAAAAGAATCTGAGTACATACCCGTGGTAATGTTATCCAACAACGCTGCTCCAAAGTTGTTACCTTGGTTTTCCATATATTTCTTTATCTCCTTGTCTTTTTATGTGTTTCAAAAAGTGCTCACTTGAACTGCTTGTAAATGGGTTTTGGAAAATTGATTTTGAGAAGTGACCTAAAAACTGGATTTTGGATAATATACTCACCTTGCTCCAATCTTGTCAACATATTTTTGTATGTGTCAGGAATAAAACTGTAATTCTTCTTGCTTGTTTCAATGGCATTGGTGCGACCATAGGCGTGCGTAGCACAATTGCCTGTGACACGGTCGTGTATATCGCTTCTAAACTGCTCCGCTCCAAACAACACAACTCCCAAAGACCGGCCACGCTCCGTGACATCCAAAATACCTTTGAGGATGGGTGATTGCTTTGGCGCCTCTCTACCAGCATATTTGTTGAGTTCGTCAATAAACACCACAATGCGATCGGGTGGCACAACGCCCTCCTCGGCAAAGACATCTTGTTTGAGTTCGTAAATCGTTTTGAGACAATCTCCAAAAACAAATGCCTGCTTGTCCTCTGA
>WQZE01000170.1 GCA_009780875.1 Bacillota bacterium
AGCGATACATAAAAACATTCCAATCCCAAGTGTTCCATTGATTGCGTGGATATGGCTCATCGTGCGAGAAAATAAAATATTTGAATAAGTAAAAACACACAAAAAACACTTGACAAGCATATATAAAAGTAGTATAATTGAAATATAGAAAACAAGTTACTTGATTACTTGATTACTTGTGTGTGCTTGTATCTATTGGGTCGCTAGGGGTGTACATAGGTCAGATTGGATGAAAGTGATTGCGGGCAACTCTATGGAGAGATTGTGTACGCCTTGTAGTAATAGGTGCTTGGATGATGGGGTGTTCTTGTAAATTTGTGACTTCAAAAAAATAATTTTAGGAGAGCAAATTATGAAAGGAATCGTAAACAGTACACAAGGTGTAGAGAGTGCCAAAAGCACTGGGCAAGGATGGCTGGCAAGAATGACAAAAAAGCGGTGGGTGGCAGTGGTGTCGCTATCGCTTTGTTTTGTTTTTTGTATGAGTTTTGGGTTGCAACAAGTATTGAAAAGCAAAGAAGAAAATAGAATAATTGTGCCACAAAAGAGTGCTACACAAGCACTGGTGGATGAGTTGGAAAAATTGCAAGAACCAAAATGGATGAAAACAAACAGTGTTGAGACGGATGAGTTGCTTGTTGCAAGTATGTCGCAAGACCAAAATTTTTTTGAGGGACTGTTGAAGTTGTATGCGGACAAAATGTCTCCCAATCTTATTTTGGAGTATGTTCAGACAAGTGATTATGCTCCGTTGTTTATGTTTGATGAAATTTCAAACAATGCCAGATTGGGTGACAAGAGTATTTATATTGACAATACGACACTCAAAACCATCCTGAGTGTAGTTTTCCAAGTGGCAATCACAACAGTCAAGGCGTTGACAATGAGTGGGGTAATCAATCCAACAAGTTTGGCGGCTGCGGCGTATGTATTGGGCGTAGTGGTCTCTGCTTGTCCGTGGTTAGTTATCGTAGCGGCTTTCATTGTGGTAGAAGCCGTTGTTTTTGCGTGTTCGGCTATCCTAGCGATACTGAATGATAAGGGTGTGGCAGTCAAAATAAAACTATGGATAGTACCTATTGGATTTGATGTGAGATAGACAATTTTTAGATGCAACAAAGTCATATTCTTGCAAGATAATTATGCAAGAATACGACGACAATATTTGTCAATCCGTTGCAACCATTTGTAAGTGTTGTGGATATGTTGGGTTTCGTAATCCGTGTGCGTTATATTTGTGTTTGGAATGAAAGTAAGGATGGTCAAGTAGTGAAAATTTTGTAGGTTTTTTGGTTGATTTGAGGTTGACTCAAAAAATAATCTTGTGAGGGATGCGTGTATGATAAAGAAGTTTCAGGACAAAAAGGCACATTCTTTTTGGTGGTTGGTATGTTTTAATATTATTTTTGATATTATGTATTTTGCATTGCCGCTGTGTATTTATTTTTTGGATTTTCAATTTGGTGTAGCAACGGATTCGGGCGTGGTGATAAAGGGTGGAGTTGGACTTTTGGAGTTGTTCTTGATATTGCTGTGGTTCGTATTGCTGATTTGGTCCGGTTTTTCAAGTCGGTTGATAGGTGTGGATAGGGGCAAGATTTTGAGGGCGTGGGGGTGTGTGTCCATTAACTTCAAGGTCATCTTTGTGTTTGTGATGTTGGTAGTAGCGGGCATAAGTCAAAGCGAAACAGTGATTTTTTGGGTGTATGTGTGCGGTATTGCGTGGATGATTTTATTTGAAGTAACCAATATTTTGCGTTGCCAAGACAAAAAGATGCTGGTGGTGGTGGATTGGACCGGCTTGTATCATAAAGGTAAAGAAATTGAATTTTTGGAAAAATTTGCTACACTTGACAGTCACAAGGGAGACAACCATACAAGTGATTTGCCCATTGAAAAAGTAGAGAACGATGCCCAGCAAAGTCTTGTAAATTTGGCACAAAGAAATACAAAGCAAGAGATACAATTGCCAAACAAGAGCATAAACAGTGTGATTTTTGCGCAAATAACACTGGGTGCACTGTTTGCTTTGGTTGCCAATCCAAGGGTCATTGAGAACAAGTCTGCATCTATGGTGGTTTTTGTTTTGTTGGGCTCGTTGTATGCGATAAGCAATTTTTATCTGTTTGCAAAGGTTGTATGGAGGAAAGGTAGCAATCAAAGGATGGTGGGTATTTTTGTTTTGATGATGGCTGGTGTAGGAGCCTTGGTGTTTGAATATTTGCGTGTCCCAAGGATGGTGTATTTTAGTATGATTAGGTATATGGTGTGGGTAATTTGTGATTGTTTTATGCTTTATTTATTGAGAAGCGGGCGTGTGTAACCTGGTGGGATTGGAGACTGTTCACAACTTGTTCCGCTTTTGGTGGGTTTGTGTTGATTATGGGCTTAGGGGTTATGGTTTTTGTTGTCAAGATGGGGTGCATATATAGTAAAGCAAAAAACCAGCAAGCCGATGGGTTTGCTGGTTTTTTTGGATATAGGTTGTTTATTGATTGGCAAGGTTTTTGTGGGCAACGCTGAGCATAAGTTTGATGCGGTTGATTTGGTTGACCTCACTTGCCCCTGGGTCATAGTCTACGGCAACAATGTTGGCTTTTGGGTAGTGGCGTTTGAGTTCTTTCATTACGCCTTTGCCTGTGACATGGTTGGGCAGGCACGCAAAGGGTTGCATACATACAATGTTGGGTGTGCCGCTATGAATGAGTTCTAGCATCTCGGCGGTCAAGAACCAGCCCTCGCCACTGATATTGCCCAAGGAGACCACCTCACTTGCTTTTTGGGCAAGTTCTTTGATGTGGGTGAGTGGGGTATAGCGGGAGTTTTTGAGTGCAATGTGCACGGGTTTGCGAATGTGCTCAATAAACTTGATTTTGATGTCGCTGCCTATTTTTGCTTTGAGTTTTCCATCAAGCAGTGTGCGTTTGATGGTGTTGTTGTAAAATCCAAACAAGAAGAAATCTACCATTCCAGGCATCACTGCCTCGCCGCCTTCTTGCTCAATGAACTGTACGATTTTGTTGTTGGCGGTGGGGTGGAATTTGACCAAAATCTCGCCCACAAGTCCCACTTTTGGTTTTTGAATATCGTGGATTGGTATGGACTCAAATTCTTTCACCATAGTAGCCACATTTTTGGCAAAGTCTTTGCGATTGTCTTTTTGCAAGAGTGCACGCAAGTGCGTTCTCCATTTTTGGTAGAGAGCGTCCGTTTCGCCCTTTGTTTTTTCATAAGGTCGTGTGGCATAAAGTAGTTGCATCA
>WQZE01000171.1 GCA_009780875.1 Bacillota bacterium
GTGCAGGCGGTGCGTGATTTTTCGCTTGATTTGTGCAAGGGTGAGATTGTTTGTTTGGAGGGTGACAATGGTTGTGGAAAAACAAGTGTTTTGCGTGCCATCCGTGATTTGCAACCCCATCAAGGTGTCATACACAAGGCTCGTGGGCTCAAAGTATCGTGCATACAGCAGGTGGAGCATCTGGACACAAATTTAGCGGACTATGCCAAACAAAGAGGGCTGGATGTAGATTTGTTTTTGGTGCTTTTGGCAAAACTCGGCTTTGAAAGAAAAGATTTTGAAAATGCAGGCACCAAGTTTGCAAGCGGTCAAAAAAAGAAGGTGGCACTGGCGGCATCGTTGTGCACGCCCGCCAATCTCTATCTCTGGGATGAACCACTCAATTTTTTGGATATCTTTGCAAGGATGCAAATCAAAAATTTGTTGCTAGAATACAGACCAACGATGTTGCTAGTAGATCACGATGCCGTGTTTGTGGAGAGTGTGGCAACAAGGATTGTACGGTTGTAGTATGTAAAGCAATCCTGCCCAAAAGAGTGCAGGATTGTTTTTGGAGGGTCAGGATTAGCACAAAGAGCCTTTGAGCCCTTCAAATTTTTCTTGTGCTTGGGTGACTTTGCTATCAGGTGCATCTTCGGTTGGATACAAGCCCTTTTTTTGCATATACTCAAAGACCTCAAATTGGTCTTTGGCACATTCGGCAAAGAGTTCGTTGTAGAGTTTGCGTTGATTTTGGCAACTAGATTCAATCAAACCTGTGCAATAGAGTTGCATCAAGGCTTTGTGTGAAGCTAGCGTATCAACGGCAATTTCATTGTCATTCATTATTTTATTCATAGATTCTCCTAGATGGTGTTGTGCCCCAATGGGCAAAGGGCGTGCGTCTGTCTAACTATGGGACTCCAAATATGCCAATAGTTTTTCGTACCTAGTTTTGTGGCAAGCCGCCATATGGTCTAGGGTGTCAGCAAGCATTGGGTCTGTGGTGAGACTTTTGTACTCAATACATTTTTTGTAGTTGCATTGCTCCGATATCAACAAGCCTGTGATGGTTTGCAGATTCATTGCTTTCATTTTTGGTTTGGTCATAAAAACTCCTTGTTGCAAGTAGTATGTGCAAGTGTGCTGGGTGTATTCAACCAATAAAAAAGGCAACGCAGTCAACAAGAAACAAGAAACAAGAAACAAGTAAATAGTAAATAGTAAATAGTAAATAGTAAATAGTAAATAGTAAAGGTAGAGAGCCGGCAAATAAAAAAAGGCGGACTGCAATCCGCCAGGTCGGGAGAGAGTTTATGTAGGCTTGGTGGAGGTAAGCGGATTCGAACCGCTGACCCCCTGCTTGCAAGGCAGGTGCTCTACCAGCTGAGCTATACCCCCAAAGGAGATGCATATCAATGAAAACAAATATGCAACTTTAATATTGTAACAAATTTGGACAAAAAAGTCAACTAAAAATCAGGTGTTTTGAAAAAAAGTTTTGCAAAAGGTTGGTGACAATAAGTTGCGTTTTTGTTTGTAATATGTTATAATGTACAAAAAAGGGGGAGATATGCAAAAAATAATCAAAGAAGGATTGACTTTTGATGATGTGTTGTTGGTGCCTGGGTATAGTGAGGTCTTGCCCAAGGATGTGGACACTCGCATAGCCTTGTCCAAAGGGCTTGTGCTCAATGTGCCTTTGATGAGTGCGGCGATGGATACTGTTACGGATGCTAGGCTTGCTATTGCGATGGCGAGAGAAGGTGGGCTTGGTATTGTGCACAAAAATATGACCATACAAAAGCAAGCCGAGGAGATTGACAAGGTCAAGCGGAGTGAGCACGGCGTGATTACGGATCCGTTTTGGTTGCCGCCCGATAGACCCGTGCAAGAGGCGGTGGATTTGATGGCAAAATATCAAATCAGTGGTGTGCCCATTGCAAAGGACGGCAAACTTGTAGGAATTTTGACCAACCGTGATTTGCGGTTTGAGACGGATTATTTGCAACCGATTTTCAAAGTGATGACCTCGCAAGAAAAATTGATTGTGGCACCCATCGGTACCACGCTAGACCAAGCAAAATTTTTGTTGGGCAAGCACCGCATTGAAAAGTTGCCCATAGTGGACAAGGACAATAATCTCAAAGGCTTGATTACCATCAAGGACATTGAAAAAGTGAGCAAGTATCCTAGCAGTGCCAAAGACAAGAGTGGAAGATTGCTGGTAGGTGCCGCCGTGGGTGCGGGTGCCGATGTGTATGAACGCACAGCGCAACTTGTCAAAAACGAAGTGGATTGTATCGTGGTGGATACCGCACACGGGCATAGCAAGGGGGTCTTGCAAACGGTAGAAAAATTGCGGTCACAGTACAAAAACTTGACCATCATTGCAGGCAATGTAGCGACCGCCAAGGCCACGGAGGCACTTGTCAAAAGTGGGGCAGATGTCATCAAGGTAGGGATTGGTCCGGGCAGTATTTGCACCACAAGGGTTGTGGCAGGGATTGGTATGCCGCAAATTACAGCCATCTTGGATTGTGCCCAAGAGGCGGACAAGCACGGCAAGACGGTGATAGCCGATGGCGGTGTCAAATATAGCGGTGATATCCCCAAAGCGATTGCAGCGGGCGCCAGTGCGGTGATGCTTGGGAGTTTGCTAGCAGGCACAGCAGAGAGCCCTGGTGAAATGGAGATTTATGGCGGTCGCAGTTTCAAGTCCTATCGTGGGATGGGGAGTTTGGGGGCTATGGCAGCTGGGAGCAAGGATAGGTATTTTCAAGAGGATGCAAAAAAATTGGTGCCAGAGGGGGTAGAGGGACGGGTGCCTTATCGTGGTACGCTGTCAGAGATTGTTTTTCAGTTGGTGGGGGGCTTGCGTGCTGGTATGGGCTATTGCGGTGTGGCTACCATTGCACAACTCAAAAAAGAGGGGCAATTTGTCAAGATATCCAACGCAAGTCTCATTGAGAGCCATCCACACGATATTGCAATCACCAAAGAGAGCCCTAATTATAGCAAGAGTACCTGATTCTTTCTTGTGGTCTGTTACACTTGTCTTTGGTCAAACAGTTTTTGCAGTGTGTGACTTTGCAAAAAAACCAAACCGCAAATTTTGTAGGTTTGGTTTTTTTTGATGATTTGTCAAAAGAGCACGCAAAAAGGTTGACAAAGTGTGCAAATTGTGATATACTAACAATATAAATAGGTGGACAAGCATTTGGACGCGTCTGCGTGTTTTTCAAAAAGGTGACGACATTTTGTGGCTGTACCTGAGCCA
>WQZE01000172.1 GCA_009780875.1 Bacillota bacterium
AACAACACACATCATCAGCAAAGGCAAACCTTGCAAAGGAGTTTATGGCAAATACGCTCAACATTCTCAAACAACCCAGTTGTGCCTATGTGACCGGGGGTGGCATTTTGTACTATCAAGTGGTTGTGCAAAATCTTTCCACGGATTATTATGCCACACAAATGACTTTGACGGACACCTTTGGAGACCCCTTTGTGCAAGGCAGTGCATCCTACTCTTTGGATGGGGGTGCGTCTTGGTTTGATTGGACGGGCAGTTTGTCACTGGATGACCTTGCACCTTTGGACCAAGGCGGTATTTTGTTTAGGGCAGTCGTGTCAGAGGGTGCGAGTGGCACCATCAGTAATACAGCCGAGATACAGGTCACTTTTTGCACCAACAGTACCGCACCCAATTTTCAGACCCCAGATACCGGGATGGATGTTGACTGGGAGAGTGTGGTAGATGGTGGTGCGTGCGACAACGGCAACCACAACGGCAATTGTGGCAATGGACAACACAAACCCAAGTTTTTGGACACAATGCACAGACAAGCAAGAGTCAACACAAAGAGCACAGCCAACGCAACCACACAATGCAGGTTGTGCAAAAAATGCAACGCCCACGATACAAAACAATAACAAAGGAGAACATATGCCACAAGCAACCAATACAGCCCGCATAGGTGCAAGGTCCGTGCTTTGTGATTGCCAAGCGATTGAGGACAGATTGACCGCACTAGAAGACGCGCAATGTGATTGTACCGCCATTGAGGCGGCGATTACCAATATCAACAACGATATCACAAGCATCCAAAACACGCTCACAACCGTACAGCAATCCATCACCAACATTGAGCAACAAATCACCACGATGGAGACCTATTTCAATGACCAAATCACCAATATTTGGAACGAAATATCCTACATTCGGGACTTTATTTATTTGTCTGATGTGCGGACTTTCCCGACTTCCAATACGCTCATCAATGGCGTGTCAGTGTCTGTCATCAATGCGGGTCACACTTTCAATTTTTGGGGGAGTGGTGCCACCAATCAGATGTTTTCGCTCGGCAACAACACCAATTACTATATCATACAGCAATCACAAATACCTTTTATGATACCAGAGTTGGCTTGGTATCAAGGTGATTCCACGATTGGCACGCTCTGGTTGGAGTTGGCGGGCGGTGGTGCCGTGTATAGTTTTCCACTACGGTTCGACTCCACGGGGATTTATTTTACCACAACGCAATCTGTCAACAATGTCCCGGTGGGCAGTATGTTCAAGTTTACGCAAGCCCTCATTTTGGTAGACCCATCCGCAGGTGTGCCACCCACACCCTAGACAGACACACACAGCAAAATGTCCAAAGAGACAAAAACAAAAAATATCTATGCATTCGTTGCTTAGATATTTTTTGCAAGTTGCCATTGTGGCTTGTTGTGGTACAGATTTTTTTTGTGTGGGTGTTGTGGGGTCAAGTCTCAGATACAGTGACTTGAAAGCAAATTTGCACAAAGGTATTGGGTGCAATGGTGGGAATGGTGTACAAGATTTGTTGTCCATTGACCGTAGGTGTGGCGGGTGCATTGTCCACAAAAAACTGCCCGGCACATAGGTGGAGCATTGGGTCCAAGACATCCGAGAACTCCACATTGAGAAGTGTGGTGGTGTCGCTCGTATTGGTGACCACGCTACAAAAATAAACGGTGCCCCCAATGGTGGTGAAAGCAGGGTCCACAGACTTGACCACGGTGGGTCCAATGATTTCTAAGTCAACCGTGTTGCTAGGAAAAACAACGGGGTCGCCTCCCACATCCAGCGTGACTTGCGAGGTATTTTGTACAATGTTGCTCATAAAGTACTCCCAAAAGTTTAGTATTGTCTATACCACAGTGTATGATTTTTAGCGTCAAATGGTGAAAGGCACACAAAGTCATTGGATTATTTTGTAGAAAGGCACACAAAGTCATTGGATTATTTTGTAGAATGATATATTAGGTGTTGACTAAGTCGGTGGATTATGCTATAATAGTACAATGGATGGTAATACAAACAATAAGATGATGGGCTCCGCTGGATGTGCGAATGAGAACAACACCAAGCACAAAGCAAGCAAGCCAAAAGCAAACAAGGAGCAAACCATTATAAAAATCTTGCTCAAAGATAGGACAATGGAGCATTTGACCAAATCCGAAAAAGAGATTGCACAAAAACAAAATTTGCGCCGTCCCCAAGGCAACATCATTTGGGCGACCGACCAATACACGGGACACGGATTCTTTGATGAGATTGAGCCCAGTCTTTTGAGTCTCAAAAAAATCAGACCTCGCATACAAAAGTCACAAAAAGAGCAAAAAGAAAGAGTGAGGCAAAAGGCAGAGGTTTTTACACCCTCCTATATTTGCAATGCACAAAACAATTTGGTTGACAAGGCGTATTTGGGTTTTGAAAATGCATTCAATACTCCGTCCCCAACCAACCAAGAGTGGACAAGCAGTCCACAAAAAATAGATTTTTCAAAGACCGCCCACCAAGGCTCGTGGCAAGACTATGTGTTGTCCAACCGTTTGGAGGTCTCTTGTGGAGAGGCACCCTATCTTGTCAGTAGGTACGACACCGTGAGTGGTGTGCCTTTGGACATATCGCACCGTGTGGGAATCCTTGACCGCAAGTTGCGTGTGGTGGGAGAGAACACAACGACACAAGAGGACTGGACAGCGTGGGCAATCAAAGCATATCAGTCCACCTATGGTTTTGAGTGGCAAGGGGACAATCTTTTTATTGCACGCAAAAATCTCTTTGATACCTTTGTTGAGTATCATCAAGACCGTTTTGGATCGGTGCCTACGGAGGCACTGCAAGCGGAGATTGCAACCATCATCTCCTACAATTTGTGGCAGATGGATGGGCTCAAAGGGGTGATTCCTTGTGGGTGCCACACTGCACAGATGCAAGTAGACAAGCAACTGACAATGTTTGTACCCGAGGAGATCGAGTCCGCACAATACGAATTTGTACCGTGCAAAGGTTGCCAAAAAAATGAAATCCTGCAACACAATGGTATCTATGCCAAAATCAAAGATTGGCAAGAGACCGACCCAAAAAAACAAATCATCAAGTTTGTGGATTTGTTGAGACACACACAATCATAAATTTGACCCTTGACAGGCAAATGCAAGGCACACAAAAGAGAAAAACAAGGAGAAGAAAAAAGGGAGAAGAGAGTGAGAGACATACCATACAAAGACCAAAACTTGGTCCCCAA
>WQZE01000173.1 GCA_009780875.1 Bacillota bacterium
CGTTGTTTGTGCAACGGGTCAGTGCACAGGTATGCATTGAGAAGAATAAAAAGAGTTCAAAAAAGTAGAAAAGAGGGCGTGTGGCGTGTGGCGTGTGGCGTGTGGCGTGTGGCGTGTGCAAAGGGGTGTGTACTTTTGTGTGGGTCGTTCGTTGGGCGTTGTATGTGGGCGTACATAAGCCTTTCAGGGAGGTGACCGATGCCAGACAACACCAAGGAACCAAAAATCCAAAGAGCGAAAGAAGAACCCATCGTTGCAAAGGGCGTAGAGCCAGAGATAGTACCCATCGCTGCAAGAATCGTGGAGCCAAAGATAGCAAGGGGCGTGGAGTCAAGTGTGGGACAAGGCACCCGCCAAGAGAGCGTGGTATTGTCTAGCAAAGATGCACCACAAAAGAGTGTGAGTGTGGCGAGACGCCCCCAAAGACTGCTTGTCAAGACGGTGGCTTGGGTGCTTTGTTTTGTGTTGGTGACAGGTGTTGGATTTGGGGTATGGAGAGTGTTGTTTGGGTATGATGGTGGCGTGCCAATGGATATGAGCATTGAGCGAGTGGGGGATGAGAAGAGTTATGGGCACGATTCTTTGGCGTGGAGCAAGGTCAAAGGTGCGAGCGGATACAGCGTCAAGATGGATGGTGTCAAAAGGCAGGTGTCCACCAACAAGTACGATTTGACCAATTTGGCGGTAGGCAAACATATGCTCTCTGTGGCGAGCGTCAAGGGCGGGCAAGTGAGTGAGTACAGCGAGGAGATGGAGTACACGAGTTATGGCAAAGTGACCGTGCGAGGCAATGGCGAAAGAGGGCAAGACAGCGGACTTTTGGGAGCCATGGATGAGTACAGTCAAAATGAGACCTATTTGGGCAGAGGATTTGACATCATCACCAGGAGTACCATCCGTAGCAGAGACAAAAAACCGAGTCGGTTGTTTGACTATGACGGACTGCTCAACCAACCCGTGACCAAGGAGAGAGAACTCAACACAAGAGTGATAGACACCTCGGGGAGTAGCGTAGAGGAGTATCAAAGCAAACTCAACACAGCACTCAATGTCAACAGCAGTTGGCTCGGTGGGAGTGGCACGCTCAACGGTGGATTTGGGACAGAGGACAATGGGCTCACAGAGAAAGAGTTCAAAATGTTGGATGCCTATGTGCAGTACTACAACTTTACTTTGGAGAGCAGTGATGACCAACTCCGTAGTATTGTGACACCAGGTTTTTTGAAAGATTGGCAAAATCCGCAAATCAGTGCGGCTGATTTGATGGATAGATACGGCACGCACTTTTTGATAGGCGCCTCTATGGGTGGACGCATACAAAGTGAGTACTATATGCAAAGCGAGAATAGGCAATCTATTATGGATGTCTCTTTGGCAATGTCCTTGCAGTTCAACTACGGTACGGGGAGTTCGGGCGGGGATGCAAGTGTGGATTGGCGTAGTGAAGCCAAAGACAAAAAAGTTGCGGTCAGCACCAGGATAGAGTCGTTGGGAGGCAACAACAAGGGCGAGGACGGGAGTTATTTGGATTTTACGAGTGATGACCAAGTGCGGACCAAATATGGTGCGTGGTTTGTGAGCGTAGAGAACTCTCCCGCATTGATGGGCATCCCCAACGGAGACAGTCTCAAACCGTTGTGGGACTTGATTGACCCCAACTTGGATTCACCCAAATATCAATGGAAGTACGAAGATGGTAGAGTAGAGAGCCTGACAAGGAGTGCCCAACTGCAAGCCTATTTTGCCAAGTATGGGATGGATGCTTATATCAAGATGATGGAGTCCTATGGCAAAACGGTGGTGTTGCCCAAAAAGATTGAGAGCGTGACCGTGGGTGGCAAAGAGGCAGAGTATGACAACAGTGATGGCGTGGTACGCAGCGTGTATTATATCACGCCACAAGAGGGGCAAAACGAACAAATCTCCATTGACCTTGTGGTGATGCCACAAAATGCAATAGGGTACAATACAAGTTTTTCGGTGCAGTATCCTAGCAATGCGAGCAGTACGGATTGGTTGCTTGTGAGTGATAGCGGGGTCATCAATATCAAAGATGGCACGCCCTTGGGTGAAGTGGCAAGCATTGTGATTGGTGCCGGCGGTATCAGTCAGCGAATCACGGTCAAGACAGCCAAAAAATATGGGATTGTTTTTGATGCCAATGGTGGCAAGTTTGGCACCAACGCAACGGGGGATATTACCACCAAAACTAGGGTGGTGGACCACAAAGAATCGGTCAACAGCCCGGGATTTTTGGAGATGGTGGAGCCCGTGTTGGACGGCTATGCTTTGGATAGAGACAAGTTGTATCAAGACCTGGACAACCAAACAGGTGGCGTGCAATACAAAGATGGATGGCAGTTTGTAGATAGCGACGGGCTTTTGAGAGACTACCAATTTGGCTATGAGGCGACACAAGATATTGTGTTGTATGCCAAGTGGAAAAAGACAAGGTTTGAGTTTTTGTTTGATGCCAATGGGGGCGTCTTTGCGGACGGTACCACGCAAAACACGGTGTCCCAAGAGGGCGAACTCAAAGACTGGGGCGGACTTGGCAACAAGAACCCGACCCGCACACCCGAAGATGGCGTGTCGGAGTACACCTTTGTTGGGTGGAGCCTTGACCCCAACAATGACCCAAACAAACTTTATGACTGGCAACAAGTGGCATCGCAAGACCAAAAAGTGTATGCTGTATGGACGGCGGCAAGAGTGTACACCATCACGCTGGATTTGGACGGTGGGTACGGGTTGTCCACCAATCTTGTAGTGGAGGAGAACCAAGCCGCAACCAAGCCACAAGACCCACAAAAAGATTGGGTACAGTTTTTGGATTGGGTGGACGCAAGCGGGGAAGCCTATGATTGGCAAACACCGGTCACCAAAAACTTTGTGCTCAAAGCGACTTGGAGCGATTTGCAAAGCCGTGACATTGTGTTTGATTTGCAAGGCGGTACGGGCTCCGACGCCTTGTACCACCAACAAATACCCGATGGTGGCAAAATCACCAAGCCTGCCACCATCCCGCAAAAACCCAACCACAAATTTTTGCATTGGTCGACCGCAACCAACGGCTATGAGTATGATTGGAACGCCTCCGTCACACCATCCAGCCCCCGCACACTCTTTGCCAACTACCAACGCACTGCCTACACTGTCAATTTTGACCTCAACGGCGGCGACGGAGCATTGTCACCCGCACAAGTGCCCGTGGGCGAGAGACTGGCAAGACCTCAGAGTCCTAGCAA
>WQZE01000174.1 GCA_009780875.1 Bacillota bacterium
TGACCCCACCCAACTCCACGGTCAAATACTCCGTGATTTGGTCACGCACTTTCAGTTTGACGGTTTGGTCTGGTGCACTATTGCTATTGGCACGGATATGTATCCGTATCAATTGCGTCTGCTCATTGCTTTGTTTTGTCACCACTGCACATATGCACACCACAACAAGTGCCAAACACACCAACGCAATCGCTTTTTTGTTGTTTGTTTTTTTTGTTTGTTTTGCTTTATGATAGCCCTCGTTGTTTTGCATAACCCACCCCTACAACCATACTACTTTGGCTGCCCACAAAGTATTGACCAATCCTTGTACGATTATACCCCTATCCAACAAAAAAATTATGGGCAAAACAGCATTTGCCAAAATTCCTTGTATCGCCTCACGCCTGCCTAGACAAAAACAACCACCCACACTCCCGCACAAAAAAAAACACACAGCACCTTTTGGGCGTTGTGTGCTTTTTCATTGTGTTGTTTCATTTTTTGCTTTTTCAGGTTACCACTTTATCTCATCCCATTCTGGGGGCCAGCGTTTGACAAATGTCACCGTGACACGGAGTTCCTTGTGTTTCCAGTCGTTGTTGCCGATCCCTGAGGAGCCGTACCGTATCACAAACGAAGTATCATCAAAGTACTCAATGGGCTTGGGTCTAAACGCCAAAGTATGGTCATAGTACCCAGTCTCTTTGTAATTAGCACCGTGTTCAAATTTGATTTGGTGATACGGTTCCCCATCCACTTTGGAGGTCTTGTACAAGTTGACATACTGATACCCATCATCCTTCTCTGCCACATTGATAGTCATTGTGATTTGTACATAGGTGTATCCAAGAGACTGCAACAGCCTTTTGTCCAAACCAAAATCCGAAAAATACACCGTATCATAATAATTATCCTCGCCCCAAGTTTGCTTGCTATGGTTGGTCTCCTTTTCAGGCATACGCACGGTATGCTTCCCTATCCCTGTTTCAGGGTCATTGACACCCCATTGCGCATACAGCATTGTGTGAGCGGAGATGGGAGAATCAAAACTGAAAGGTTGGTTGCCCGCACTGTCCTTTGTCCATCCCGCAAACACTCTGTATTGTGCCGTAGGGTCCGCAGGCTTGACCGCCGTGCCTCCACCCAAAATGGTTTGGTCAGGGATAGACGCACTGTTGCCACCATTGAGATTGAACTGCACACGATAGGTTGCTTTTTTGAGTCTACCGTAAATCACCAAGTTCCTGTCCACAATGGCATTAAAACCGTATTTCTCCGTCCCCAACGGCGTTGTGTACCAGTCAACAAAATCATAATTGGTCACCACGGGAGCACTTTGGTAAGGAACCTTGTCACCGCTGAGGACTTGCAATATCTTCCAACCATTTTGCACCGTTTGCCCATCCTCGTCCACCAAAGTAAAGTTCACAAGATTAGCGTTGGGCGCATCGTAGACCGCATAAAAGATAGTGCTATGCTCTATAACGCCGTGTGCCCCACTTTCATAATCAAAGGTGAATGGCACAAATTCATTATACTCATTGTAGACATACCAACCTTTAAAATTCTGGTACTTTTTGAATGGGTCTTTGGCTGGTTTTTGAGGATATCCAATCAATGTGCCACCAGGCCCATTGATTTGTGGCACATTTTGCCTATTTGTAGTCTCATTCCCTTGCCCTCCATCCAAATCAAACTCCACAACAAAATACCTATTTTGTTTGTACTGTGCGTATACCGTCACATCTTTTTCAAGGAAGGTTTGGTTGAAAACAAATTGCTCTGAATTGTTTTTAGTAGTATACCAGGCATCAAAAAGAGTCAACCTTTCTCCATTGTCATCCAACCCATCCTTGACCGGGTCATCTCTACCCAATAAACTCATACTTTTGGGCAACTCATTGTATCTAAACTTGACCACTTGCACTTGCTCACTATTTCCATTATGCTCAAACTTCCCATCCCCTGCATCAAAGGTGACTTCAAAAAATTCTTGTCTCCATTTTGGGTAGAGCACAATATCACGGTTGGGTTGGTATCCAAACTCAAAGGGCTCACCCTGAGCATCCACCCATCCATCCAAGTAGTTCGCACCTATATCGTCCGACTCCCCTTGACGCCTATTCGCAAAATTATCGTGTACAAAACCCTCTTTTTTGGGCTCTCTGGGTGTCTTGCCACGGTTGGTGTTGCTCACACTTTGCACACTGTCTTTGTAGTGTACTTTGCTGACAATTTGTTGCACGGGCACCCCATAAGGGTCTTTGTCAAAGTCGCCCTCGCCTGCGTCATAGGTGATGTCGTACACTTTGTCCACTTTTACAGATACAATTTGTCTCACTCCACCCGCAGACACCACTATCTCCACAATGTCGCCAAGGTATTGTTCCGCATTGTCCGCAAGATTGATGACCCCAGTACTGGACACCGTGAGATAGTTGCCCTCGTGTGGCTGCACGCTGTACTCTTTATCAAAAAAACTTGCACTCAAAGGCAACACATCAAAATTGAGCTTCGCTTGTTCTTGGGTACTCCGCTCAGGGCGGACATAAAACACATTGCGACCCGTCTCAGGGTCTTGTGTCATCTCTTGCTTGTTGACCGTAATATTGACAATGGAGTCTGGCAAAGAGACCTCTTTGCCATAACTATTCATAAAATTGACATAACTCTCTCTACCGTACTGATAAAAATATTCTTGCAATTGAGCAGACCTTGTCAAAGAGTTGGTGCTCGTGCCGTCTTGGTACACAAAACTGTACTCTGGCTTGTCTTTGGCACCATCAATGAGCGACCAAAGGGGAACAATATCTTGGGCTCTGCCAAGACCCATCAAAGCAGGAGCATATCGCAAAGTTCCCGCCCATTCGGCATATTGGTCACGCACTTTATTGTCGCTAGAAAAATCAAAATCGGTTCCATCCGCCCTTTGGGAGTCTCCACCCAACACCCAAATCTCGGTATTGTGCGTGACGCCTTTACTTTTGGCTTCCTGCCGCCAATCAAGTTCCGCACCACCCTCCACACTGCCACCAATACCATAGTTGAACTGCGTACTGATACTCGCATTCACGCTGTCAATACTGGATTGCTCGTTGGACTCCAAAAGGTAGGTGCTTTGGAGTCTGCCACCCATATCCACACCCATCACAAAGGGCGTGTCGTACTTCTGTTGCAGTTGGGCAGGAGTGACTTGCGTGTTGTACAAATCTGCCAAAAACTCTTTGGTCACAATATCTCTCAGTTCTGGCACCCCCGTTTGCA